>NZ_JBQCGZ010000128.1:0-17772 GCF_051955155.1 Leifsonia sp. | reverse complement strand
CGAGCACAGGAAAAACGTCCCGATCCGGACCGATTCGCGACGTTTTTCCTGTGCTCGGAGGCCTCCGCGGGGCGGCGGCCTGCGCGGGGTCGGCGCCGCGGGCAGGCGCGTCAGCGCGTGCGGCGGGGGCGCTTGGCGTTGGCGGACTGGGTCGCGGCGACGTCGGGGTTGCGGGAGCTGTGCGCGGTGCGGCCGCGCACGATCCCGATGAACTCGTCGACCAGGGGATGCTGCCCCTCGCGCAGCCAGGTCAGCCCGATCCGGGAGACCGGTCCGTCCTCGAGCCGCATCGCCGTCACGTCCTTGCGCCGCAGCGCCTTGGCGACCGACGCGGGGAGCAGCGCGATGCCGTCCCCGGCGGCCACACTGCGCATCAGCGCCTCCGACGGCTCCCCGTCGACCCGCGCCTCGCCCTCCAGATCGGCCAGGTACAGCTGCTCCTCGAGCGTCAGCAGGTGCTCGTGGTGCATCACGACCACGACGTCCTCGCTGTAGAGCGGGATGAGGTGCCGCTCGTCGTCGGCCTCCGCGTCGCGCGCGAACACCATGTCCGCTTCGCCGGAGGAGAGCAGCGCGAGCGGGTCCTGGCTCGGCAGCACGACGAGCTCGTCGCGCGGCCGGCGCTCGGCGAATAGCCGCGTCCACTTGCCGATGGTGACCCCGGGCGGGAAGGCGAGGACGAAGCGGGAGGTCATCACGCCAGAGTAGCGAACGGTACCCTGGAACCCATGACCTCCCAGACCATGAAGGCGGCCACCGCGGCCAAGAAGCTCGGCATCTACCTGCCTGCGGCCCCGGAGGAGTTCCGCGACCGCGACATCAGCCGCGACGAGCTGGACGAGCTGAACGCCAACCCGCCGGAGTGGCTGCGCACCCTGCGCGCCGAGGGGCCGCATCCCCGCGACGTCGTCGCGCGCAAGCTCGGCGTGAGCAACTCCGGCCTCGCCCGCGGCGGCGTCACCGAGGCGCTCACGACGGCCGAGATCAAGGACCTGCTCGCCGCGCCGCCCGAGTGGCTGGTCGCCGAGCGCGCGACGCAGGCGCAGGTCCGCGCCGAGAACGCGCGCATCAAGCAGCGCAACGCCGGGCGCGCCGCCCGCTCGTAGCGCCGCCCGCCGCGTCCCGGCTCACGCGCCGGACGGCGGCGCCCCGGCCCCGGCACCCGGGCCGGTCGCCCGGCGCACCGACTTCGCCAGCACCTCCGGCCCGGTCACGAGCGCGCGCCGCCACGGCGCGACGCCGTCGATCTCGATCTGCAGCGAGAAGCTCAGGATGGTGCGGATAAGCACGATGATGCCGAGCACCAGGGCGTCGGTGAGCGTCGGGTTCGAGGTGACCGTCTTGATCAGGTCCGCGGCGACGAGGATCTCGAGCCCCAGCAGGATCACCCCGCCGAACACCTCCCGCAGCGTGCGGAAGGCGGCCGCGCCGTCGCGCCTGCGCACGAGCACGGCGCCGGCGATCACGACCGCGGCGATGAACCCGAGCGCGAGCGCGGCGACGCCGACGAACTCGAACGCCACCCCGATCCACTCGAACACGTCGTGCGTCTGCATGCGCTCATGGTGCCACAGCGGCCGCCGCGGTCACGAGACGTGGACGGCAGGTCGGCGCTTCACGTCCTTCTCCGCCTCGCGCAGCACCTCGCGGGTCACCGGGGCGACCTCGCCGACGCCGGTGATCAAGTAGCGGAACATGTTCGAGATCGGGTTGCCCTCCGTCCACTCGAAGTAGATCGTCGGGACCACGCCGGTGATGTCGCGGATCTCGATCAGGATGGCCGCGATCGTGTTCGGGACGTTGCCGCTCTTGACCTGCAGCACCCGGTAGCCGTACTTCACGACGCCGTGCACCACCAGGTCCTCCTCGAAGTCCGAGGAGTCCGACGGCAGCACCTCCAGGAAGATCGTCCGGGAGCGCTGCGGGATGTGGCTGAACCGGCGCTCGTCCTTGTTCTTGTCCGCGTACTCCTTGGTGGTGTCGACGTCCGGCTCGTGCGAGATGATGCGGATCTCGCCCTCCTCGGCGTCCTCGAGCACGAAGTCGAGGGCGGAGACGTCGAGCGTGACGCTGGTCGCCCGCAGCTGGAACGACCGGCCGATGCGGGAGACGATCGAGACGACGAGGATGCCCAGGATGAACAGCGTCGCGATGCGCAGGCCGTCCGGCCGCTCGATGATGTTGTCGATGGTCGTGTAGACGAAGATCGCGGTGATGATGCCGAACACGAGCGTGCGCTTCGGCTGCTTCTTGCGCCAGGCGGACAGGCTCACCGCGAGCGACGCGGAGGTGATCAGCACCAGGACGCCGGTCGCGTACGCGCCGCCCTGCGCATCCACGTTGGCGTCGAAGATGATCGTGATCAGGAAGGCGATCGCGGTGAACACGAGCACCAGCGGGCGAACGGCGCGCGCCCACTGCGGCGCCATGCCGTACTTCGGCAGGTAGCGGGGCACGAGGTTCAGCAGGCCCGCCATCGCGGACGCGCCGGCGAACCACAGGATGAGGATGGTGCTGATGTCGTAGACCGTGCCGAAGCCGTTCCCGAGGTACTCGTGGGCCAGGTAGGCGAGCGCGCGGCCGTTCGCAGAGCCGCCCGCCTGGAACTCTTTCTGCGGGATCAGCAGCGTCGTCGTGAAGCTCGACGTGATGAGGAACACGCTCATGATGATCGCGGCCGTCGTCAGCAGCCGGCCCGCGCCGCGGATGCGGCCCTCCGGGCGGTTCGGGTCGTCGTTCGGCTTGCCCTTGATCTGCGGCATGACGGCGACGCCGGTCTCGAAGCCGGAGAGGCCGAGCGCGAGTTTCGGGAACACCAGCAGCGCGACCCCGACGATCAGCAGCGGGTTGCCGTGCGAGGCGAACAGCGCGCTCCACCAGTCGTCGATGGCGGTGGGGTGCTTGAACACCTCGATGATCGAGGTCGTAACCACGACGACGTTGAGCGCGAGGTAGACGCCGACCAGCACGACGGCGATGCCGATCGCCTCCCGGAAGCCCTTCAGGAACACGGCGCCGAGCAGCACGAGCAGGAACAGCGTGATCAGCACGTTGTTGCCGTGGAACCAGGACGGCGCGTACGGGTTCTCGATGGCGTGCGCCGAGGCGTCGGCGGCGGACAGCGTGATCGTGATCATGAAGTCCGTCGCGGCGAAGCCGAGCAGCACCAGCACCAGCAGCTTGCCGGCCCACCAGGGCAGGAAGCGCTCCAGCATCGCGATGGAGCCGGAGCCGCGGAAGCTCTCGCGGGCGACCCTGCGATACACCGGGAGGGCGCCGAGCAGGGTCAGCGCGACGAGCACGAGCGTCGCGAACGGCGAGACCAGCCCGGCGGCCAGTGCCGCGATGGCCGGCTGGTAGCCGAGGGTCGAGAAGTAGTCGACACCGGTGAGGCACATGACCTGCCACCAGGAGTGCGTGCGCTCGGGGTTGCGGCCGTGCGGGCCCTGCTGGGTGCCGCGCTCGTCGATCATCCCGCGCAGCAGCCAGTGCTTGAAGCGGGAGCCGTCGAGCTCGGCGGGGCGCAGCGGGATCGCCTGGCCAGGCACCGGGATCGGCTCGCGCGGGGCGACCCGCTGCGGCCGGGCGCCCGTCACCTCCGCGGGATCCCGTGGCTGAGGTTCATCGCCGCCGGTCGGGGTGGAGCTGGCCATCGGTGATCCTTCGTTCGTGCCGTCGTCGCTCACTGTACGTTCACCACGCCGACGGGCGGTAGTCCTTCAGGAACACCCCGTGCAGGTCCTCACCCGCCTCGCCGCGGACGATCGGGTCGTACACGCGCGCGGCCCCGTCCACGAGGTCGAGCGGCGCGTGGAAGCCCTCCTCGGCGAGCCGCACCTTCGTGTAGTGCGGGCGCTCGTCGGTGATCCAGCCGGTGTCGACGCTGGTCATCAGGATGGCGTCGGTCTCGAACATCTCCAGCGAGCTGGTGCGGGTCAGCATGTTGAGCGCCGCCTTCGCCATGTTGGTGTGCGGGTGCCCCGCGCCCTTGTAGCGGCGGCCGAACACGCCCTCCATCGCCGAGACGTTGACGACGTAGGACCGGCGGCCGGGTGCCGCGGCGGCCGCGGCAGCGAGCGAGGGCCGCAGCCGGTCGATGAGGATGAACGGCGCTGTGGTGTTGCACAGCTGCACCTCGAGCAGTTCGAGCGGGTCGATGCCGCCGAGGGCCTGCGTCCAGGTGTTCACGTGCGCGACGTCGGGGACCAGGCCGCCCGCGTCGATGGCGGAGCCGTCCGCGTGCTTGGCGAGCGACGACGAGCCGGGGGCCATCGCGAGCGAGGCCAGGTCGTCCGCGGTCAGCGCGCCGGCTCCCGCGCCCGCCAGCTCGGCGATCGTTCCGGACACGTCGGCCGCGGAGAGCAGGGGATGGGCGGCGACGGACGCCTCCAGCGCCTTCGGGTGCGGGTCCGCGGTGTGCCCGAAAGTCTCCAGCTCCGGCAGCGGGCCGTCCGGGAGCGGCTGGGACTCCGCCTCCGCCAGCAGCGCGTACGAGCCGGGGGAGCGGCGGACGGTCTGCGCCGCGTTGTTGATCAGGATGTCAAGCGGCCCCTTCGACGCGACGGAGTCGGCGAGGCCGATCACCTGGGCGGGGTCGCGCAGGTCGATGCCGACGACGCGCAGCCGGTGCAGCCACTGCCCGGCGTCCGGGAGCTGGGAGAACCGGCGGACCGCGTCGCGCGGGAACCGGGTGGTGATCGTCAGGTGCGCCCCGTCGCGCAGCAGGCGCAGGGCGATGTGCATCCCGATCTTCGCCCGGCCGCCGGTGAGCAGCGCGCGCCGGCCGGTGAGGTCGGTGCGCGCGGTGCGCTTGGCGTGGCTGAAGGCCGCGCAGGACGGGCAGAGCTGGTGGTAGAACCAGTCGACCTCGGTGTACGGCTGCTTGCAGATGTAGCAGGCCTGGGCGCGCTGCAGCGTCCCCGCGGTCGCGGCCCCGGTCACGGACGAGGTGAGCTCGCGCCCGCGCGTCTCGTCGTCGATGCGGTCGGGCGCGCCGGTCGCGGTCGCCGCGACGACGGCGCGGTCGGCCTCCAGCACCGCGTCCCGCAGCTCGCGCCGCCTGGCCTGCTTGACCGCCTTGAACATGTGGCCGGTCGCCCGGCGCACGCTCACGAAGTCGGGGTGCTCCCGATCCAGCTCGTGCAGCTGCGCGAGCACCCGGAGGGTGGTGGCGAGATCGTCGGGGTGGATGCCCGCCGAGGCGGGCGTGTCGAGCGGGGTTTCGGGAGGCACCGGAGAATTCTACGATGCGTCGAGGTCGCCCGCGCCCAGCTCCAGCCAGACCAATCCGCGCAGGTCGAGGCGCACGCGGCCGCCGCGGTCGGTGACGCGCGCCAGCATCCCCTCGCACACCGAGCAGCACAGCACGAGGCCGTCGGAGACGGGGCGCACGTGTGCGATGGCGATGACGGACTCGTCGCCGCAGCTCGCGCAGCGGCCGCGGGCCGTCGTCACGTCCGCGGCGAACACCTCGTCGAGGAGGCCCGCTGCGGCGTTGCCGTCGAGGTAGTCGAGATCGTGGTCGGTCACGGTGCACCTCCGATGCCGCCGTAGCGCTCGGTCCGGATCCTGGCGGGGTCGTGGCCGGCGTCGACCAGCCAGCCGGAGACCGTCTCCACGAACGGCGTCGAACCGCAGATGAAGAAGGTGGGGGAGTCCGCGGCGGGGAAGGCGAGCTCGGCGAGCGCGTCCTGCATCAACCGCCCCGCCGGCTGCGGCCAGCCCGGCGGCGTCTCGCGCGTGTAGACGTAGTCCAGACGGAGCGGAGCGGGTCCCGCGCTCAGCGTCTCCAGCTCGTCGGCGTAGAACCGCGAGTCCGGCGTGCGCACCGAGTAGAGCAGCCGGAACGGTGCGCTGCTGTCCGCGGCGGCGTGCGCGCGAGCCATCGACATCAGCGGCACGACGCCGGAGCCGCCCGCGATGAGCTGCACAGGGCCGGTGTCCTGCCTGTGCCAGACGAACCAGCCGCCGACCGGCCCGCGCACCTCCAGCTGGTCGCCGACCTCGACGCCGCGCACGAGGTACGGCGAGACCTCGCCGTCCGGCAGCTCCTCGACCGTGAGCTCCAGCTCGTCGTCGGCGATGCCGCCGGTGCCGGGGGCGGACGCGATCGAGTAGGACCGCACCGCCTGGTAGCCGTCGGGCGCGGTCAGCCGCACGTCGACGTGCTGACCGGGGAGATGGCCGCTGAGGCCGGGGATGCGCAGCCGGAGGGTTCGCGCGCTGGCGGTCTCCTGCCGCGCGCCGACCACGTCGGCCACGCGCCACGCGGTCGTCACCAGTAGCGCTCCTCTTTCCAGGGGTCGCCGTACATGTTGTAGCCGTTCTGCTCCCAGAACCCCGGCTGGTCGTTCGGCAGCATCTCCAGCCCGCTCACCCACTTCGCGCTCTTCCAGAAGTACAGGTGCGGCACGAGCAGCCGGGCGGGGCCGCCGTGCTCGGGAGGCAGGTCGGCACCGTCGAAGGTGTGCGCGATCCACGCCTTGCCGCCGAGCAGGTCGGCGAGCGGGACGTTCGTGGTGTACCCGCCGTAGGAGTGCGCCATCGTGTACGCGTAGGAGGTGTCGACGCCGTCGAACAGCGTGTCGATGGCGACACCGCGCCAGGACGTGCCGAGCTTGGACCAGCTGGTCACGCAGTGGATGTCGGTGGCGACGTCCTCCTGCGGGAGCGCGAGGAACTCGTCCCAGCTCCAGCGGTGCTCCACGCCCTTCTCGGTCGTGATCGTGAAGGCCCAGGCGTCCTTGGCCACGCGCGGGGTCGGACCGGCGGACAGCACCGGGAATCCCTCCGTCGCGTACTGGCCGGGTGGGAGGCGGGGGTCGTCCGTCCTGCGCCGGCCCATGAAGCCGGAGGAGATGATTCCCATGGGCGTGAGCCTAATGGGCGGCCGGGCGGAGGTCTATGGTGAAGGACATGACCGCCGTCGACCTCGGGATGCCTCTCGCGCGCACGAGCGGCGCTCCCGACACCACCGGCCGGCCCGAGCACTCCGGGCTGATCGACCGGTTCGGGCGCGTCGCGCACGACCTGCGCGTCTCGGTCACCGAGAAGTGCTCGCTGCGCTGCACGTACTGCATGCCCGCCGAGGGCCTTCCCGCGATCGCGCGCGATGACCTGCTGACGCCCGGCGAGATCGCGCGGCTGGTCGGCATCGGCGTGCGCGACCTCGGAATCCGCGAGGTGCGCTTCACCGGCGGCGAGCCGCTGATGCGGGCCGACCTGGCCGAGATCGTCGGCCTCTCCGCGCAGGCCGCGCCCGGAATCGACCTCAGCATCACCACGAACGGGATCGGACTCGACCACCGGGTGCAGGCGCTCGTCGACGCCGGCCTCACCCGCGTCAACGTCTCGCTGGACACCGTGGACCGCGAGCACTTCGCAGCGCTGACCAGGCGCGACCGGCTCCCGGCGGTCTTCGCCGGGATCGCCGCCGCGCACGCGGCCGGGCTCACGCCGCTCAAGCTCAACGCCGTGATGATGCGGCAGACCGTCGACAACGCTCCCGACCTGCTGGCCTGGGCGCTCGCGAACGGCTGCCGGCTGCGCTTCATCGAGCAGA
The DNA here is from genome assembly GCF_051955155.1 of Leifsonia sp. Taxonomy (NCBI): domain Bacteria; kingdom Bacillati; phylum Actinomycetota; class Actinomycetes; order Micrococcales; family Microbacteriaceae; genus Leifsonia; species Leifsonia sp. The sequence goes on along the minus strand of NZ_JBQCGZ010000128.1, from coordinate 10,211 downwards.
TGCCGCTCGACGCCGACCGGTCGTGGCTGCGCGAGAACATGGTGGATGCGGCGGAGCTGCTGGATGTGCTCGGCACGCGGTTCACGCTGACCCCGCTCGGGCGGCCCGATGACCCGTCCGCGCCCGCGGAGGAGTGGCTGGTGGACGGCGGACCCGCGACGGTCGGCATCATCGCGTCGGTCACCCGGTCGTTCTGCTCCGCGTGCGACCGCACCAGGATCACCGCGGAGGGCACCGTGCGCTCGTGCTTGTTCGGCGACGACGAGACGGACCTGCGCGGGCTGCTGCGCGGCGGAGCGGACGACCGCGAGATCGCGGACTGGTGGCGCGCGGCGATGTGGGGCAAGCAGCGCGGTCACGGCATGGAGACGGCTGGATTCCAGCCGCCGGTGCGCAGCATGGGGGCGATCGGTGGCTGACGTTCTCGTGCGCTACTTCGCGGCGGCGGAGGAGGCGGCGGGACGCGAGGAGGAGATCATCGCGATCCCGGAGGCCACCCTCGGCGCGCTGCGCGCCGAGCTCGCGGCACGCTACGGGGAGCCGATGGAGCGTGTGCTTGCCGCCGGTTCGTTCCTGGTCGACGGCGTGGTGGCGCGCGACATCACGCGGCCGGTCGGCGCGCGCGTGGATGTGCTGCCGCCTTTCGCGGGCGGCTGAGGCTCGGCTACCCTGAGCGAAAGGGGGTCGCCATGAGCGCGTACATGACGGAGTTCGACCGGATCCACCGCACCAGGGTGCGCCTCGCCTGGCTGATCGTGCTGACGGTCGTCGCCGGCCTCGGCGCCTGGCTCACCGTGCCGTTCGGGATCGTGCAGCTCACGCGCGGCGACGCGGCCGGCTGGCTGCTGGTCGCGGCCGGCGCCGTGCTGCTCGCGGCATGCGTCGTGGCCATCGTGCTCGCGGTGCGCCTCCGGGTCGCCCCGCAGAGCCTGCCCGGCAGGCCGAACCCGGCGTTCGACGAGCCGCAGCCGTCGAAGAACCCGAACGGCGGCTACTCGCTGGCGGGCACCCAGCTCGGCTCGCACTGACCGCGGCGCGTCCGGAGCTCTGCGCGCGACACGCCGCGTCGGCGCGTGAGGAACTCAGGAGCCGATGGCGGGGCTGATCCGCACCTCCGCGGCGGGAACGGACAGGAGCACGCGGGCGCCGGGCTTCAGGCGCAGCTCGGCGACGGCCGCGGCGGGCACCAGGGCGGTGAGGCGATCGGTGCGGACGCGGACCAGGTCGTCGCGCGGCTCCAGCGCGGTCACGGTCGCGGGGATGCCGTGGGCGCCCCCGTCGCCCGGAACCGCGACGCCGACGGCGGACGGGCGGACGACCGCGGTGACCGGCGTGCCGTCGGCGACCGCCGCGTCCACGGTGCCCGCCAGCCGCATCCCGTCGTCCGTCGCGATCCCGTCGCCGGCGCGCCGCCCGGTCAGCAGCGTGAGGCCGGCGAGCTCGGCGGTGAAGGGATGGTGCGGCCGGGTCAGCACCCGCCCGGTCGGCCCCTCCTCGACGATCCGGCCCTCGTGCAGGACGGCCACCCGGTCGGCGAGCAGATAGGCGTCGAGCGCGTCGTGGGTGACGAGCACCGCGGTGCGCGGGGCGAGCACGTCGGCGAGCATCCCGCGCAGGTCGGCGGCGACGCCGACGTCGAGCGAGGCGAGCGGCTCGTCGAGCAGCGTGAGCGCCGGCTCCGCCGCCAGCGCCCTCGCGATCGCGACGCGCTGTGCCTGGCCGCCGGACAGCTCGCCGGGGCGGCGGCCGGCGAACGCCGCGCACCCCGTGCGCCGCAGCCACTCGTCCGCGCTCGCGCGCGCCTCGCCGCGGGAGACGCCGGCCGAGCGCGGCGCGAACTCCACGTTCGCGCGAACGCTCAGGTGCGGGAACAGCAGAGCGTCCTGCGCGAGCAGGGCGATCCCGCGGCGGTGCGGCGGCAGCCAGCGCGTCGCGCGCCCGGCCCCGGCTCCCGGCACGTCGAAGAGCACGTCGTCGCCGAGCGTCGCGGTCCCGCTGTCCGGGCGCAGCAGCCCGGCCAGCATCGCGAGCACCGACGACTTGCCCGCGCCGTTCGGGCCGAGCAGCGCGAGCGTCTCGCCCGCCTCCAGCCGCAAATCGACGTCGACGCCGCGCACGGCGCTGGCGGCGGCCATCCGGAGCCTCATGCCGTCCGTCTCCGCAGCGGCTCGCCCGCGCCGTGCGCGACGGCGACGACGGCGATGGCGACCGCGATCAGCACCAGCGACAGCGCGACCGCCGCGTCCGGATCGGTCTCGCGCTGCAGGTAGATCTCCAGCGGCAGCGTCCGCGTGACGCCCTGCAGACTGCCCGCGAAGGTGAGGGTGGCCCCAAACTCGCCGAGGGCGCGCGCGAACGACAGGATCGCGCCGGACAGGATGGCCGGCGCGACCAGCGGCAGGGTCACCCGGAAGAACACCGCTGACGGCCGGGCGCCGAGCGTCGCGGCGACCGCCGCGTAGCGCTCGCCACCGGTGCGCAGCGCGCCCTCCAGGCTGAGGACCAAGAAGGGGAGCGCGACGAACGTTTGCGCGATGATCACCGCCGGCGTCGAGAAGGCGACGGGGATCGCGCCGCCCAGCAGCCCGCGCCTGCCGTAGAGGGCGAGCAGCGCGAGGCCGCCGACGACGGGAGGGAGCACCAGCGGCAGCAGGACGACGGCGCGCAGCAGGCCGCGCCCGCGGAACGGGACGCGCGCCAGCACGACGGCCATCGGCACGCCGAGCAGCAGGCACGCGGCGGTCGCGACCAGCGAGGTCCGCAGGCTGAGCAGCAGCGCGTCCACCGACGACGGGGTCGTGATGAGCGCCAGGAAGTCCGCCCAGTCGACCCGCACCACCATCGCGGCGAGCGGCAGCAGGACGAAGAGCGCGCCGACGCCGGCGACCACGAGCACCCAGCGCGGGACGCCCGAGCTCACGGCGCCCCGAATCCCGCGGCCGTCAGCACCGCCCGGCCCTCGGGGCCGGTGACGTACGCCAGGAAGGCGCGGCCGCCTGCCGCGTTCGCGCCCTGGCCGACGGCGGCGATCGGGTAGGTGTTCACGACGTCGTTCGCCTCCGGGAACGGGACGGAGCCGACCTTCGAGCCCACGCCCTTCACATCCGTGGCGTAGACGATCCCGGCATCCGCCTCACCGGCGATCACCTTGCCGAGCACGTCGGTGACCGACGACTCCTGGCTGACCGGCTTCAGCGTCACCCCGGTGCTCGCCTCCACCTTCGCGGTGGCCGCCCCGCAGGGCACCTGCGGTGCGCAGACGACGGTCTTCACCCCGGCTCTCGCGAGGTCGGCGAACGAGGCGATGTGCGCCGGGTTGCCGGGCGGCACCGCGATGGCGAGGACGTTCGTCGCGAAGTCGACCGGGTCGCCGTCGACGACCTTCGCGGCCACGGCCTTCTTCATGTTCGCCTCGTCGGCGGAGGCGAACACGTCGGCGGGCGCGCCCGCGGTCAGCTGGCTGACCAGGTCGGAGGAGCCGCCGAAGCTGAACGTCACGGTGCTCCCCGGGTTCGCCTTCTCGAAGTCCTTCCCCAGCTCGGTGAACGTCTTCGTGAGGGACGCGGCGGCGAAGACGGTGATCGTCCCGCTCGCGCGCGCCGGGGTGTCCGTGCCGGCGTCGGTCCCCGGGCCGCCGGACGGGGATGCGGTCGCGCAGCCGGCGACGGCGAGCAGCACGGTGGCGAGGACGGCGCCCGCCGTGGCGAGCCGGACGCGGCGGGACACCGGCGGCGTCATTCGGGCCCTCCCGCGGTCTCGACGATGACGTTGGTGGCCTTGACGACGGCCACCGCGACGGATCCCGGCTCGAGGCCCAGCTCGCGGACCGCCTCGCTGCTGACGAGGGAGACCACGCGGTGCGGGCCGCACTGCAGCTCCACCTGCGCCATCACCCGATCCATCACGATGTCGGTCACGATCCCGACGAACCGGTTGCGCGCCGACCGACCGACCGCGGAGGGGTCGGCGGGGAGGACCGCCTGCTGTTTCGCGAGCCGGGCGAGCTCCAGGCCGTCGACCACGGTCCGGCCCGCCGCGTCCCGCGCGCTGCCGATGACCCCGGAGTCGATCCACCTGCGCACCGTGTCGTCGCTCACGCCGAGGTAGAGGGCGGCGTCCCTGATCCGTATCTGCGGCATGGATCTCAGTGTAGGACCGCAATCGCGGATCGTCGGATCCTGTGCGTGCGACGGCGCTCCAGCAGCAGCGGGCGGACGCGGACGGCGGCGCGGATCATTCCACGACGGCGATCAGCGTTCCGAGCGGGAGCGCGTCGACGGCGGAAATCCCCACCTCGTCCATCCGCACACAGCCGTGCGAGACGGCCCCGGTCGCGGTCTCCTGAAAGTGGATTCCGATCAGGCCGCCGTCGTCTCCCGCGTACGGTTCGTCCGCGCCCGTCGCGTGCAGTGAGCTCAGCTGGATGCGATGCTCGATCTGGCCCTGATCCGGGTCCCGGTAGCGGGCCTGCAGGTACCCGGTGACATTCGTCGGAGTCGGAGTCGCCGGCGTGCCCACCCCAACCGGGAAGGTCCGCGTCGCTGCGCCCTCCTGGAAGATCGACAGCGTCTGTGCTGACACCGAGATCTCGATCCGATCCGTCAGCCGGCCCGGCGCGCCGAGGAAGGCGGTGGGCAGCCACGCCGCCGTCTGCGCCGGTGCGGGGTCCGCCGCCGTCGCTCGCGAGGGCAGGATGCTCCGGGCGGGGGTGAGGACGAGGGTCCAGGGTCCCTCGGCGCGGATCGCGGTCACCACGGTCCGCTCGGCCAGGAAGTCGTGCGCCGGCAGCCGGGCGATGGGGGTGCGCCGGTCGGCTCCGAATAGCGGCGCGTCCCTCCGTAGCCGGTGCGCGGTCGCCTGTGCGACCTCCGCGGGGGCCGTCAGCAGACCCGGAATGACGGCGTCGTGGGCCGCGGCGGGCAGCCGGATGATCTGCGTCGAGGTGAGCGTGGGCGGTGCGTCGTCGGTCGCCGCCGGCGTGGTCCCGGCCGTGGTCGGGGCCGCAAGAGGTGTGTCGCTCGTACACCCTGACAGCGCGACGACGCCGAACGCCCAGAGCGTGGCCGCGCTGCGCAGACGCCAGGTCATGGAACGCATCGGGAGACGACGGGAGGGCCGGTCGCGAGGAGGGTGCGGCCGGCCCTCTCGAGCATGGTGGGCGGAGCGGACGGTCAGCCGGAGACCTTCGGCAGCGCGGTCGTGGGGGCGATCCCGCCGCGCGGCGGCGTGGACTCGTCGCCGGGACCGACGTGAATGGTCTCTCCCGTGACGGTGACCGACGCGGTCTCCACGTGGCCGCTTTCCGCACCCGTCAGGGTGAAGGTGATGGTGCCGGCGCGGAGGCTTCCATACCACGTCATGCCGAAGCCGACAGCGCCGTTCAGGTTTGCCGTGGTCTCGTGGTCCTCCGCGGCGGGGCCGTACTCGACGGCGATGGAGACCGGCTCCCCGGGTGCGAAGCCCCCCGCCGCGACCGTGACGCCGCTGTCGTGGAGCTCGCGGGTGCTGATCGTCGCCGGGCTGGCGACGATGCCTTCCGGAGCCAGGACGTCGAGTGCCACCGGATCCGACGTCGAGTCGCCGTCCGTGGCGCTGATGCTGTAGGCGAGGCCGGCGAGCGGCGGCTCGGCCGGCGTCCAGGTCTCGTCGAATGCGCCATCCGCGTCCGCGGCGATCTCCGTCGAGTCGGTCAGCACCGGATCGCCCTCGTCGGTGCCGACCAAGGTGACGGTCACCATTGCGTCCGGTCCGAAGCCGGCTCCGGAGAGCGTGAGTCCGCTGTCCCAGCTGCCCGGGGCGTAGCCGTCCTCGGTCCAGGCGCCGAGGCCGAACGTCGTCGGCGACGCGCCGAAGGCGACATCGCCGGCGGGCGCCTGGGGGTCCTCGGCGTGCGCGGGCGTGGCGGCGAGGAGACCGGCGCCGACGAGCGCGGCGGCGGCGAGGAGGGGCACGAGGCGCCCGGAGCGAGTGGTGAGCATGTGTCTTCCCTAGGTCTGGTCCCACCGCATCGGCGGAGCGCGCGGCGTCGAACGGAGCGGATGGGCCGCTCTGCGGTCAAGGCTAGGGACGCGACCGGGCGCGTGCGGTCTCCAATCGCGACGGTCCGTGCCTGCAGGGACGCAAATCCGTAGTCGCGCTCGTCCCGCTCCGCGTCGGAGCGGTGGCCGGACGGCGCCCCGGCGCTCAGCTCAGAGCCCGACCCACTCCGAGGCGCCGTCCTCGAAGAGCTGGCGCTTCCAGATCGGCACCCGGGCCTTGATGGTCTCCACGAGTTCCGCACAGGCGGCGAACGCCTCCGCGCGGTGCGGGGCGGCGACGGCCGCGACGAGGGCCAGGTCGCCGATCGTGAGGGCGCCGACCCGGTGCGCGGCGGCGACCCGCAGACCGGTGCGCGAGGCGACCTCGGCGCAGCAGGCGCGCAGGAACGCCTCGGCCTCGGGATGCGCGCGGTATTCGAGCGCGACGACGGACCGGCCGCCGTCGTGGTCGCGGACGATGCCCTGGAACGACACGACCGCGCCCGCCTCCGGACGCCACACGAACGCGTCGACGGCGGCGGGGTCGAGCGGCTGGTCGCTGACGACGGCGTACACAGCCTCGGCGTCCGTCACGCGTGATCACCGCCCCGGAGCTGGTCGATCAGGTGCGGGAGCAGGTCCTCCAGCACCGCCAGCCCGTCGGCGACGCCGCCGCGCGAGCCCGGCAGGTTGACGACGACCGTGCGGCCGGCGACGCCCGCCCTGCCGCGGCTGAGCGCCGCGAGCGGGGTCGCCGCGGCGCCGCGGGCGCGCAGCGCCTCCGCCACCCCCGGCAGCTCCCTGTCGAGGACGGCGGCCGTGGCCTCCGGCGTCCGGTCGTCGGCGGAGACCCCGGTCCCGCCGGTGGTGATCAGTACGGCGGGACGCTCGGCGACCGCGGCGCGGACCGCCTCGGCGATCCCGGCGTCGGGCACGACGCGCACCTCGGCGCGCAGTCCACGCCCGGCGAGCCAGTCCGCGATGGCGGGACCGGTCGTGTCCTGCGCGGCCCCGGCGGCGGCGCGCGTGGACGAGACGAGCACGATGGCCGCTTCCTCGGCGGCACGGACGGTGGCGGCAGGCTGCGCGGCCGTCGCGCCGTCGACGGCCTCCGCCGCCTCGCCGTCCCTGTGCCACTCGCCACGCTTGCCGCCGCGCTTCTCCACGAGCCGCACCTCCGTGAGCACGGCGGCCGGGTCCACCGCCTTGACCATGTCGTGCAGGGTGAGCCCGGCGACGGCGACCGCGGTCAGCGCCTCCATCTCCACGCCGGTGCGCCCGCGCGTCTTCGCCATCGTTTCCACATGGATGCGCCCCGCCGCCTCGTCCAGCCGGAAGTCGACGCGCACCGAGGTCAGCGGCAGCGGGTGGCACAGCGGGATCAGGTCGCTCGTGCGCTTCGCCCCGGCGATGCCGGCGATGCGCGCGGTCGCGAGGACGTCCGCCTTCGGCATCCCGTCGGCCGCGACGAGCCGGACCACCTCGGCGGTCGTCTGCAGGTGGCCGCGGGCCACCGCGACGCGCTCGGTCTCCGGCTTCTCGCCGACGTCGACCATGCGCGCGCGGCCGTCGGAGTCCAGGTGGCTGAGCTGGGTCATAGCGTCCACACTGTCACGTCCGCGCCCGCATCGACCGCCTCGACGTGCTCGGGGATGTCGATCAGGGCATCGGCGCGCGCCATCGCGGCGACCAGGTGCGAGCCGGGACCGGCGACGGGGGAGACCGACCCGCCGCTCAGCCGGCCGCGCAGGAACTGGCGCTTGCCTGGCACCGAGCGCAGCGGCTCCGCCAGCCGGGCGCTGGTCACCGGCAGCGGGTCGAGTCCGGCGGCCGCGCGCAGCGGGCCGCGCAGGAAGACGGTGAACGAGATCTGCGTGCTCACCGGGTTGCCGGGGAAGCAGAGCACGGGGACGCCGTCGACGACTGCGGTCGCCTGCGGGCCGCCCGGCTGCATCGCGACGGTGGTGACCTCGGCGCCGCGTGGAGCGAGCACCTCCCGCACCACCTCGTAGGCGCCCTTCGAGATGCCGCCGGAGGTGATCACCAGATCGCAGGACGCGATCGCCTCGTCCAGCAGGCGGCCGAAGGTCGCGGGGTCGTCGTCGCTGGTGCTGCGGACGGCGACGGCGGCGCCCGCCTCCTCGACCAGCGCGGCGAGCGCGACGCCGTTGGCGTCGAACACCTGGCCGAACCGGGCGGGCGCGTCCGGGGTGGTCAGCTCCGATCCGGTGGTCAGGATGCCGACCCGCAGCCGGGAGCGGACCGCGACCGACTGCACCCCGGCCGCGGCGAGCGCCGCCAGGTGGCGCGGGGCGAGCCGCGTGCCGGCCGGCACCAGGACCTCGCCGCGGCGCAGGTCGCTGCCGCGCTCGCGCACGTACTCGCCGCGCTGGCGCGCGCGGCGGATCTCCACGACGGCGCCGGTGAGGTCGTCGTCCCTGCCGAGCACCAGCTCGGTGTCCTCGACCGGGATCACGGCGTCGGCTCCGGCCGGGACGGGGGCGCCGGTCATGATCCGGATCGCGGTGCCCGGCGTGTGCACGATCGGCGTCTCGTGCCCGGCGGGGATGTCGCCGGCGACCTCGAGCGCGACCGGTGTCCTGCGCACGTCGTCGGCGCGGACGGCGAAACCGTCCATCTGGGCGTTGCGGAACAGCGGCAGGTCGACCTCGGAGCGGACGTCGGCCGCGCTGATCCTGCCTGCGGCCTCCGCCAGCGGCAGCGACTCGACGGCCGGTTCGGCGGTGAGGGGCGCGAGGAGCCTCGCGACGGTCTCGGCGTGCTCGTCGGCGCTGCGCGGGGGAGTCATGCGTTCAGTATCCCGCCCGGCTCGGTGGATGGCGAGGTCAGTAGCGTGCGAGCGACGGATCGACATCCCGCGCCCAGGCGTCTATGCCGCCGGCCAGCACCAGCCCGGGCGTCCCCGCGTCGGCGAGCAGCCGGCGCGCGGTCTCGGCGCGGATGCCGTGGTGGCAGACGATGACGAGCGGGTCGTCGCCGAGGCGTGCCGCGACACCGGGCGCATCCCGCACCACAACGTCCAGCGGCACCAGCAGCGACCCGGGGATCTCGGCGATGTCGGCCTCCCACGGCTCGCGGACGTCGAGCAGGATGTGCGGCTCGCCGGCATTCAGGCGCGCGCTGAGCTCGCGCGCGGTCATCGTGTCGGCGACCCCGCAGAACAGGTCGTAGTCGATCAGGCCGGTGATCGGCTCGGCGGCCGGGTCGCGCTCGTACGCGAGCTCGCGGAACGAGCCGCGCAGCGCGTCGTGGACGACCACCCGGCCGAGCAGCGGGTCCCCGGTGCCGGTGACGAGCTTGATCCCCTCGCCGACCATGATCGAGCCGATCACGCCGCAGATGCTCGGCAGCGCCCCTGCCTCCGCGCAGTTCGGGATGCTCCCGGGCTCCGGCGGCACGGGGAACAGGTCGCGGTACTGCGGACCGTGCGCCGCCCAGCTCACCCCGGCCTGGCCGCCGGTCTGGTGCACGGCGCCCCACACGACCGGCAGCCCCGCGAGCACCGCGGCGTCGTTCACGAGATACCGGGTGGGGAAGTTGTCGCTGCCGTCGAGGACGAGATCGAAGCCGGCGAGCACGGCCTCGGCGTTGGCGGAGGTGAGCCGCTCGGGGATCGCGCGGACCTCGGTCTCCGGGTCGAGCGCGGCGACCGTCTCCGCGGCGGAGTCGACCTTGCTGCGGCCGACGTCCGCCGGAGTGTGCACGGTCTGGCGCGGCAGGTTGCTGAGCTCGACGCGGTCGTCGTCGACGATCCCGATCGTCCCGAACCCGGCGGACGCCAGCAGCGGCAGCACGGCGGAGCCGAGCCCGCCCGCGCCGACGACCAGCACCCGAGCGGCGCGCAGCCTGCGCTGCGCCACCGCCCCGAAGCCGGGCAGCTGCGTGCTGCGCGCGTACCGCGCCGCCTGCTCCGCCGAGAGCTCGGGACCCGGCGCGACGAGAGGAGGAAGACCCATACCCCCAGCTAACCACCCGCCGCGTGTACGCGTCCCCGCCCGCCCCCGGCGCCCCCCGCCGCCCAGCCCCAAACGCCCGGGGCGGCCGCGTGGGTGCCGGGGGGGGCGGCGGCGGGCGGGGACGCGGGCACGCGGCGGGTGGTTAGCTGGGGGTATGGGTCTTCCTCCTCTCGTCGCGCCGGGTCCCGAGCTCTCGGCGGAGCGGGCGGCGCGGTAC
>NZ_JBQCGZ010000127.1:0-46318 GCF_051955155.1 Leifsonia sp. | reverse complement strand
CGCCCCCCCCCCCCCACCCCAGCCCCGCCCCCCCCCCCCGCCCGCCCCAGCCAGCCCCCCCCCCCACCCCCGGCGCGCCCCACTCCCTGCCGCGCCCCCCCCCCCGGTCAGGGGAGGGGGCGGGAGAGGGCGGTGAAGCGGGTGCGCCAGGAGGCCGCGCGGGCGGGGTCGCGCGCGAGCGCGGGGCCGTCGACCCACGAGGTCACCTCGCGGATGCCGTGCAGGGCGTTCACGGCCCAGAGGTTCGCGCCGGCGAGCTCCGCGGGGCGCGCGGTCTCCTCGTCGACCGGAACGCCGAGCGCCGCGGCGATCCCGCGCACGGTGCGGGCCGCGACGCTGTCGACGCGCTCGAGCTCGAACGGGGGAGCGTAGAGCGTGTTCCCGCGCCACCAGAGCAGCGCGGTGGTCGCGCCGTCGGAGACGTGACCGCCGTCGAGGATGACAGCCTCCTGGGCTCCGCGCTTCTGCGCCAGCTGCCGGAGCACGCCCAGTCGCTCGATGTCGGGACCCTTCAGGTGCGGCAGCTGCCGGGGGTCGCCGGAGGCGGTGGCGACGACCAGCGTCTCGCCGAGCGCGGGCGCCGTGCGCAGCCGGAAGCGCAGGCGCAGGGCGTCGCGGCTGCGCACCAGCTCGAACCGCGGGAACCACCGGCCGGTCGGCGGCAGCAGTGCGACGCCCGCATCCCAGAAGGCGGCGGCGTCCGCGCGGTCCGTGTGACCCTGCTCCCGCAGCGACTCCAGGAAGCGCGAGCGGTGCAGCCGCAGGGCGAGCACGCGTCCCTCGTCCACCAGGAAGGAATCGGCCACCAGCAGTTCGGTCTCGGCGAGCTCGCAGTCGTCGCGGACGGCCAGCTCCCCGGCGGCCCAGTCGTACAGGGTGGCGGTCGCATCCATTCGCCTAGGCTAATGCAGTGCCAACCACCCCCCGCGTGCACCGGCTCGACGTCGCGGTCGACTCGGCCGACGCCTTCGTCGCGCTGTTCGCGGACGGGGACGCGGTGTGGCTGGACGCGGGACCGGGCGCGACGACCGGCAGGAGCATCCTCGGAACCGGAGGCCGAGTCGTGACGGGTGCCGACCTGAGCGTGCTCGACACGCTGCGCGCGCCGCTGGCGGGCGCCGCCGCCGAGAATCCCGTCGGCTGGATGGGCTGGATCGGCTACGAGGCCGGCGCGGCCGCGCTGGGCGTGCCCGTGAAGCGCGACGGCGGCGCGGATGTCGCGTTCCTGTTCGTGGACCGACTGGTCGTCGTCGACCACGCCACCGGCGCGGTCGACGTCGTGGATGCACGCGCTGGGTCCGAGGCGGAGGACGGCTGGCTCGACGCCGCCGTCCGTGCGCTGCGCGCCGCCGCCGGCACGGCCGACGCCTACGCGGCGGCCCACCCGGTCCCCGCCGCGACGGCCACCTGGCGGCACGGCGACGCCGACTACCTGGCCCGCATCCGGGCCTGCCAGGACGCCATCCGCGCCGGCGACGCGTACCAGCTCTGCCTCACCAACACGGCGACCGGGGCGACCGCGGCGGATCCGCTCGCGGTGCACCTGCGGCTGCGGCGCGCGAGCCCCTCGCATCACGGCGGGCTGGTCCGTATCGCGGGGGAGACGCTGGTGAGCTCGTCGCCGGAGCAGTTCCTGCGGGTGGAGCCGACCGGCCTGGTGCGCACGAAGCCGATCAAGGGGACGCGCCCGCGCGGGACGACCGTCGCGGACGACGTCCGGCTGCGCGCAGAGCTCGAGGCGAGCGAGAAGGAGCGCGCCGAGAACGTGATGATCGTCGACCTGATGCGCAACGACCTCGGCCGGGTCTGCGAGGTGGGGTCGGTGTCCGTCTCCGCCCTGCTCGCCGTCGAGTCGTACGCGCAGGTCCACCAGCTCGTCAGCACGGTCGAGGGCCGGCTGCGGCCGGGGCTCTGTGCGGTGGACGCGATCGCCGCGTGCTTTCCCGCCGGGTCGATGACCGGGGCCCCGAAGCTCAGCGCGATGCGCATCCTGTCGCGGCTCGAACACGGTCCGCGCGGCGTCTACGCCGGGTGCTTCGGGATGCTGGGCGCCGACGGGTCTGCCGACCTCGCGATGGTGATCCGCAGCATCCGGTTCCGGGCGGGGACGGCGACGGTCGGGGCGGGCGGAGGCATCACCGCCCTCTCGGTGCCGGAGGAGGAGCTCGACGAGGTGGGCGTGAAGGCCGCAGCGCTGTTCCGGGCGGTCGGCTTCGAGCGCGCTGGGAACGGACTGAACGCCTCCAACGTTTAGTACTCTGGAAGCTCGGGCTCCGGCCCGACGTCTTCTCGCCGCGCGATACGCCAGCACAGGGCCGCGGCGCCATTCGAGAGAGAGTCACGTGGCACACGAGCACGATGCAGGAACGGCACCGGTCGCAGAGACCGGTGCGCACTACGACTTCGCCGAGATCCAGCGGAAGTGGCTTCCGGTCTGGGACGAGCTGAAGCCGTTCGCGACGGACGACCCGGACGACAAGCGTCCGCGCAAGTACGTCCTCGACATGTTCCCGTACCCCTCCGGCGACCTGCACATGGGCCACGCGGAGGCCTACGCGCTGGGCGACGTGATCGCCCGCTACTGGCGCCACCAGGGCTTCAACGTGCTGCACCCGATCGGCTGGGACGCGTTCGGCCTGCCTGCGGAGAACGCCGCGATCAAGCGCGGGCTGGACCCGCGCGGCTGGACATATGACAACATCGCCCAGCAGAAGGCCTCGATGCGCCGCTACGCGCCGAGCTTCGACTGGGACCGCGTGCTGCAGACCTGCGACCCGTCGTACTACAAGTGGAACCAGTGGCTGTTCCTAAAGCTGTACGAGAAGGGCCTGGCGTACCGCAAGGCGTCCCAGGTGAACTGGTGCCCGTTCGACCAGACGGTGCTGGCGAACGAGCAGGTCGTGAACGGGCGCTGCGAGCGCTGCGACAACCTGGTCACCAAGAAGAAGCTGACCCAGTGGTACTTCCGCATCACGGACTACGCGGACCGCCTGCTGGACGACCTGAACCAGCTGGAGGGCGCCTGGCCGTCGAAGGTCATCTCCATGCAGCGCAACTGGATCGGCCGCTCCACGGGAGCCGACGTCCAGTTCGCCATCGAGGGCCGCGACGAGCCGGTCACCGTGTACACCACGCGGCCGGACACGCTGTACGGCGTGACGTTCATGGTGGTCGCGCCGGACTCCGACCTGGCCGCCGAGCTGGTCGAGGACGCGCGGCCCGAGGTGCGGGCCCGCTTCGACTCGTACCTGGAGGCGGTGCGTGGCACCACCGAGATGGACCGGCTGAGCACTGAGCGCGAGAAGACCGGCGTCTTCCTGGAGCGGCACGCGACCAACCCGCTGACCGGCGAGCGCATCCCGATCTGGGCGGCGGACTACGTGCTGAGCGACTACGGTCACGGCGCGATCATGGCCGTGCCCGCGCACGACCAGCGCGACCTGGACTTCGCGCGCGCCTTCGACCTGCCGGTGCGGGTGGTGGTGGACACGACGCAGCCGGTCACCGGCGCGATGCCGATCATCCCGACCGACCCGGAGACGGGCGAGCCGATCCTGCCGGAGTCCGCTCCGCTGGAGAGCCCGGCCGAGACCGGCGTCGCACTGACCGGTGATGGCCGGCTGATCAACTCCGGGCCGTTCGACGGGCTGAGCAAGTCGAACGCGATCCGGCGGGTCACCGAGGCGCTGCAGGGCTCCCACCTGGGCGCGCCTGCGAAGAACTTCCGCCTGCGCGACTGGCTGATCTCCCGCCAGCGCTACTGGGGGACGCCCATCCCGATCATCCACTGCGAGCAGTGCGGAGAGGTCCCGGTGCCGGAGGACCAGCTGCCCGTGCTGCTGCCACCGGCCGAGGGGCTGGACCTGCAGCCCAAGGGCACGAGCCCGCTGGGCGCCGCGAGCGACTGGGTCAACGTCAGCTGCCCGAACTGCGGCGGCCCCGCGAAGCGCGACACGGACACGATGGACACGTTCGTCGACAGCTCCTGGTACTTCCTGCGCTTCCTGTCGGCGAACGACGACACCCAGGCGTTCGACCCGCGCGAGGCGGAGAAGTGGGCGCCGGTCGACCAGTACGTCGGCGGGGTGACGCACGCGATCCTGCACCTGCTGTACGCCCGGTTCATCACCAAGGTGCTGTTCGACCTGGGCTCGATCAGCTTCACCGAGCCGTTCACCGCGCTGCTGAACCAGGGCATGGTGCTGATGGACGGCTCCGCGATGAGCAAGTCACGCGGCAACCTGGTCAAGCTGTCCGAGCAGCTGGACGAGCACGGCGTCGACGCGGTGCGCCTGACGATGTCCTTCGCCGGCCCGCCGGAGGATGACATCGACTGGGCGGACGTCTCGCCGTCCGGGAGCGCGAAGTTCCTGGCCCGCGCCTGGCGCATCGCGCACGACGTCACCAGCGCGCCGGACGTGGTCTGGAAGACCGGCGATCCCGCGCTGCGGCGCGTGACGCACCGCTTCCTGGCGGACGCGCCCGGACTGGTCGAGTCGTTCAAGTTCAACGTCGTCGTCGCCCGGCTGATGGAGCTGGTCAACGCGACCCGCAAGACGATCGACAGCGGCGCCGGCCCCGCGGACGCCGCGGTGCGCGAGGCCGCCGAGGTGACCGCGATGGCCCTGAACCTGTTCGCGCCGTACACCGCTGAGGACATGTGGGAGAAGCTCGGCTACGAGCCCTCCATCGCCCTGGTGCCGTGGCGCAAGGCCGATCCGACGCTGCTGATCGAGGAGTCGGTGACCGCGATCATCCAGGTCGACGGCAAGGTGCGCGACCGGGTGGAGGTGTCTCCCAAGATCTCCGGCGACGAGCTGGAGGCGCTGGCCCGCGGCTCGGAGGCGGTGGTGCGGACGGTCGGCGACCGCGAGATCGTCAACGTCATCGTCCGGGCTCCGCGACTGGTGAACATCGCAACGCGCCCGCGCGGCTGACGACGCTGCGTTTTCCGGCGGCGGTCCTCCACAGGAGGGCCGCCGTCGTCGTCTGTGCACCGATCCGGCGATCCGGGCCGGCCGCTGCCGCCCGCCGCCTAGCGTCGGGGCATGCGACATCGATCCGACGACCACGACCAGGAGACGCGCCCGCGACGGCGACTGCGGGTGACGATCGGGGCCGCCGTCGTCCTGCTCGTCGCCGCGTTCGTGGTCGCCGTGCTCGTCTCCGTAGCGGCTGCGGGCGGTGGTGGTTCGGCCCCGGTGGCCGCGGCCGGGAAGGGCCGGTCCTCGGCCACGCCGGCCGCGGTGTCCGGCTCGCCGGGAGCATCGTTGCTGTTCGTGCACGTGGCGGGTGCGGTGCGCGCGCCCGGCCTGGTCGAGCTTCAGGCGGGCGCGCGCGTGGTGGACGCGGTGGCCGCGGCGGGCGGGCTGGCCGAGGACGCCGACGCCGACGGGATCAACCTCGCCCGCCCGGTGCAGGACGGCGAGCAGCTGCGCGTCCCGCACGCCGGCGAGGCGGCGCCTCCCGCGGCCGCCGGCGCTCCGTCGGACGGAGTGATCGACCTCAACGCGGCGACGCAGGACCAGCTGGAAGAGCTGCCGAGGATCGGCCCGGCGCTCGCCCAGCGGATCCTGGAGTGGCGGACGGCGAACGGCGGTTTCGCGAGCGTCGACGATCTGATGCAGGTGACGGGCATCGGACAGAAGGTCTTCGACGGCCTGAAGGACCGGGTGCGGGTGTGATGCCGGACCTGCGCCTCGCCATCCCTGCCGCCGCCCTGTGGGCGGCGACGGCGCTCGCGGTCGGCTTCCCCGCGGCGGGGTGGGCCGCGGGGTGGATGGCTGTCGCTGCCGGGCTTGCGGCGGTCCTGTGCGTCGCGTGTGCCGTGGTGACCGGGACGGACCGTCGTTCCCGGCTCCGCGGAGGCCTGGTCCTCGGCGCCGTGGCGGCCGCCGCGTGCGGCCTCGGGCTGTTCTCGGTCGCGGCGCAGGCGCCGTCCCGCACGGACGGGCGACTGGAGGCGGCCGTGGACTCGAGAACGCCGATCTCCCTCTCGGTGCGCGTCGAGAGCGCCCCGCGCGGCATGGACGCGGGCTTCGACGGGGAGCAGCGCTGGCGCCTCCGGGGAACGGCGACGGAGATCGACGGCGGCGGGTCGGCGTCCGTCCCCGTCGACGTCGTGCTCGCCGGCACGGTCGACGCGGTGCGCGGCTACGGCCTCGGCGCCGTGCTCGGCGTCACCGGCTCCATCCGGGAGCGCCACGACGGCGACGCGGCCTCCTACACGGTCTACGCGGACGGCCCGGCGTCGATCGCACCGCCGCCCGGATGGCTCGCGTGGACGACGCCCGTGCACGTCGCGTTCGCGCGCGCCGCCGCGCGGACGTCCGGAGACGGCGGCGCGCTCCTCCCCGGCCTGGCGATCGGAGACGAGACGGCCGTCGGCGCGCCCCTGGACGCCGCGATGAAGGCGAGCTCGCTCAGTCATCTGACCGCGGTGTCCGGCGCGAACTGCGCCCTGGTCACTGGGCTCGCCTTCCTGGTGGCGTCGTGGCTGGGGGCCGGCCGACGGACCCGCATCCTCGCTGCGTGCGTCGTGCTGCTGCTCTTCGTCCTCCTGGTGGGGCCTGGCGCGAGCGTGCTCCGCGCCGCCACGATGGCCGGCGTGGTGCTGCTCGGGCTCGCCAGGGGGCGACCGGCCGACGGACTGCCGGCCCTCGCGCTCGCCGCCATCGTGCTGCTCGTGCACGATCCGTGGCTCGCGCGCGACTACGGCTTCGCCCTGTCGGCCCTGGCGACCGCCGGTCTCCTGCTGCTCGCCGGTCCGTTCACGGCTGCTCTCACGCGCTGGATGCCGCACGCGGTCGCCGCGGCCATGGCGATCCCCGCGGCCGCGCAGCTCGCCTGTCAGCCGGTCCTCGTGCTGCTGGCCCCGGCTATCCCGCTGTACGGCGTGCTCGCGAACCTGGTCACCGCGCCCGCGGCGCCGGTCGCCACTGTGCTCGGCTGCCTCGCGTGCCTCCTGCTGCCGTGGGCGCCCCTGCTCGGGCAGGGGCTGGTGTGGCTCGCCTGGGCGCCCTCGGCGTGGATCGCCGCGGTCGCGCACCTCGCCGCGGGGCTGCCGGGTCACGCGCTGCCGTGGCCGGCGGGCGGTGCCGGCGCGGGGCTCGCCGTGGTGGCGGTCGTCCTGGTCTGCGTGCTGCTCGCGCGGCGTCGGCTGCCGAAGGCGGTCGGCTCGTCCGCTGCGCTCGCCCTCGCCGGCGGCGGGCTCGTCTACGCCGGCGTGACCGGCGGAACGGCCCTCGGCGGGGCGCTCGCCCTCCCTCGGGACTGGCAGGTCGCCGCGTGCGACGTCGGCCAGGGCGACGCCCTGCTGGTCCGGAGCGGGGGAGAGGTCGCGATGATCGACGTCGGCCGCGAGCCGGAGCCCGCCGTCGCCTGCCTCGACCGGCTCGGGATCGGCCGGCTGAGCATGCTCGTCCTCACCCACTACGACGCCGACCACGTCGGCGGGCTCTCCGGCGTTCTGGGCCGGGTCGGCCGCGCCTACGTCGGGGAGCCGGACCGGCCGGCCGACGAGGCCATCCTTCGCGAGCTCGCGGACGCGCGCGACGCCCCCGGCCCCCCGGGCGACGCCGGCGGGAGCGGCTCCGTCGACTGGCGCCTGCTGGCGCCGCCGCGCGCCGGGCCGCCGGTCTCGGGAAACAGCGGCAGCCTCGTCGTCGAGACGGAGGGCGACGGGCTGCGGACTGTCTTCCTCGGCGACCTCGACGCCGGGGCGCAGGATGCGCTGCTCGCGACCGGAACGGTCCGGCAGGCCTCCGTGGTCAAGGTCGCGCACCACGGCTCCTCGGACCAGAGCGCGCGCCTGTACGCGGCGCTCGGTGCGCGCCTCGCGCTGGTGTCGGTCGGCGCGGACAACGGCTACGGGCATCCGACGGCTCGCGCGCTCGCCACGCTCGCGGCGACGGGAACCGCGGTGGCGCGCACCGATCTCTCCGGTCTGCTGCTGGTCTCGCCTGGACCGGACGGACCGCGACTGTGGACGGAGCGGGCAGCGGACTCCGGTGCCGGTGGTCGCCTCTATCCTGGATACGGACGAGGAGGAACGTGGCGACCAGAGGCAACAGCAGAGCCGGCGCGAGCAAGGGACGGACGGCAAGCGCGATCCCGCAGCTCGCGTGGAACCAGATCCGGCCGGCTCCGGTCGTCCTCATCTCCGGGACGGAGGGCTTCCTCGCCGACCGCGCCGGGCGGATGCTGCGCGACGCGCTCAAGGCGGAGGACGCCAGCCTCGAGATCAGCGACATCTCGGCGGCGGACTACGCGCCGGGCGAGCTGCTCACGCTCGCGAGCCCCTCCCTGTTCGGCGAGCCGCGGCTCATCCGGGTCGACGCCGTCGAGAAGTGCGGGGACGCGTTCCTCACCGAGATGCTGGACTATCTGCCCGCCCCGGCGGACGGCACGGTCGTCGTGCTCCGGCACGCCGGAGGGGTGCGAGGCAAGAAGCTGCTCGACGCGATCCGCTCGGGCACGGGCGGCGGCATCGAGGTCGTCTGCACGGAGCTCAAGAAGGACGCCGAGAAGTACGAGTTCGCACAGGCCGAGTTCCAGGCGGCCGGTCGCAAGATCACCCCGGGAGCGCTCCGCGCCATCACCTCGGCGTTCGCCGACGACCTCGCCGAGCTCGCGGCGGCCTGCCAGCAGCTGCTGTCCGACTCCGCCGAGCAGATCACGGAGGCGACGGTCGACAAGTACTACGGCGGCCGCGTGGAGACGAACGCGTTCCAGGTGGCCGACGCCGCGATCGCCGGCAGGCACGGCGAGGCGCTGGTCACCATGCGGCACGCCCTCGCCTCCGGTGCCGACCCGGTTCCGATGGTGGCCGCGTTCGCCAGCAAGATCCGGACGATGGCGAAGCTGTCCGGAGCGCGCGGCGGATCCGGCCAGCTCGCCCAGCAGTTCGGTCTCGCGCCGTGGCAAGTGGATCGTGCGCGCCGGGATCTGGCGGGCTGGAGCGAGGACGGGCTCGGCCGGGTCATCGAGGTGCTCGCGGAGACGGACGCCAACGTGAAGGGCGGCGGCCGCGACCCGGTGTTCGCGCTCGAACGGATGATCCGCATCGTCAGCGCGCGCGGACGCGGCTGAGCGCCAGTCGCGGCCGCCGCGGCCCGCGCGACCACCCGGACATGCAACGAGCCCCCGTTCCCTGGGACCGGGGTCCTCGGGACGGGGGCTCGTCGCGGCGCGGGTCAGTGCCCGCGGAGTCGATGCGTCAGAGCGCGGAGACCTGCTTGGCGATGGCCGACTTGCGGTTCGCCGCCTGGTTCTTGTGGATCACACCCTTGCTGGCGGCCTTGTCGAGCTTCTTGGTGGCGAGACGCAGCGCCGCGGTCGCCTTCTCCTTGTCACCGGCGACGACGGCCTCGCGCGCGGCGCGCACGGCGGTCTTCAGCTCGCTCTTGACGGCCTTGTTGCGCTCCTGCGCCTTCTTGTTGGTGCGGTTGCGCTTGATCTGCGACTTGATGTTTGCCACGGATGGTTACTTTCGTTCGTAAGGTGAGTTTCGGATGTGCCGCTCAGCGAGAGAGGGCGCCTCGCGGCGTTCGTGCGGTACACCACACGCAAGCCAACAAACAACTTTAGCAGCGC
Source organism: Leifsonia sp. (assembly GCF_051955155.1). NCBI lineage: Bacteria > Bacillati > Actinomycetota > Actinomycetes > Micrococcales > Microbacteriaceae > Leifsonia > Leifsonia sp. The sequence continues at coordinate 36,724 of NZ_JBQCGZ010000127.1, read as the reverse complement.
GCTCCCGGGTTCCCAAAACGCGGTCGCCGCCGCGGGCGATGTCGGCGGCGACCGCGGGGGCGCGGGGTCAGGCCCGCGCCGTCTCCGGGGCGTAGGAGCCCGCGGCGATCTCATCCGCGAGCGCCGGACCGTTCGGCTCCCAGCCCAGGTCGATGCGCGCCTTCGAGCCGCGCGCCTGCTGGTCCAGCAGCAGCGCCTCCGCGAGCCCGGAGCCGAGGCGCGCCGAGGTCTCCTCGACCGTCTCCTCCTGCACGCCGCCGGCGACGTCGGCCGCGCGCGCCGCCAGCTCGCCGAGCTCGCGCACGGTCGGGTTGGCGCCGCTGGCGCCGATGTACACCGCGCCCGCCTCGCCGTTCTCCAGCGCGAGCACGTACAGCGCGGCCAGGTCGTCCACGTGCACGGTCGCCCAGTGCTGCGTCCCGTCGCCGATCAGGCGCAGCGCGGGCGCGACGCCCTCGCCGCGCGGCGCGTCCACGATCAGCCGCGCGAGCCCGGCGCCGCGGCCATAGACGATGGAGGGCACGACGACCATGCCACGTGCGCCTGACGCGCGGAGCACGACCGCCTCGCTGGCGCCACGCCAGGCCGTGAGCGCCGGCGGGGCGACGGGGGAGTCCTCCGCGATGTCCGCGTTGGAGCCGTACGTCCAGATCCCGCCCGTGTGCACGAACGGCTTGCCGCTCTCGCCCAGTCCCTCCAGGATGGCGGCGACGAACCCGGGGTCGACGTCGGAGGCGGACGCGAGGTGGATCACGCCGTCGCTCTCCGCCGCGAGCCGGGCCACCAGCGCGGCGTCCGTCGCGTCGCCGACGACGGCGGTGGCGCCGGCGGCCCTGACGGCCTCCGCCTTCGCGTCGTCGCGGACCAGGGCGGTCACGGTGTGGCCCTCCTCGAGGAGGCGGGGGAGGACGGAGGATCCGATGTAGCCGGTCGCGCCGGTCAGGAGAATGCTCATGCGAGGGGACAACGCAGCGCCCCCGGCCGCATTCCCGGCACCGGCGCGAGCGTAGGCTCGACGCCATGACCGCATCCAGCATCGCCATCGTCGGCGCCTACGTCGTCCCCGTCGCGGGGGAGCCCATCGAGAACGGGACCGTCCTCATCCAGGACGGCAGGATCGCCGCCGTCGGGACCGCGGCCGAGATCACCGTGCCGGAGGGCGTGACCGTCCTCGACGCCGCAGGCAAGTGGGTCCTCCCCGGCTTCGTCGAGGCGCACGGCCACGTCGGCATCCACGAGGAGGCGAACGGCCCCGCCGGCGACGACACCAACGAGATGACGACCCCGAACACCGCGGCCGTCCGCGCGATCGATGCCGTGAACATCGACGACGAGGGCTTCCGCGACGCGCTCGCGGGCGGCGTGACCGCCATCGTCGTCAAGCCGGGCTCCGGCAACCCGATCGGCGGCCAGTCCGTCGCGCTGAAGAGCTGGGGCGGGCGCACGATCGACGAGCAGGTCATCCGCGCCGCCGTGAGCGTGAAGTCGGCGCTCGGCGAGAACCCCAAGCGGGTCTACGGCGGCAAGAACCAGACCCCGAGCACGCGCCTCGGCGTCGCCATGATCATCCGCGAGGCCTTCGTCGAGGCGCAGAACTACCGCGCCCAGCGCGACGACGCCGAGCGCGAGGGCAAGCCGTTCGCGCGCGACCTCGCCAAGGAGACCCTGGTGCGGGTGCTCGACGGCGAGCTGGTCTGGGACCAGCACACCCACCGCCACGACGACATCGCGACCGCCATCCGCCTCGCGGACGAGTTCGGCTACCGGCTCGTCGTCAACCACGGCACCGAGGGCCACAAGATCGCGGACGTGCTCGCCGAGCGCGACATTCCCGTGATCTTCGGGCCGATGTTCACCTCGCGCTCCAAGGTCGAGCTGCGCGACCGCGCCATCGGCAACCTCGCGAAGATCGCCGCCGCTGGCGTCCGCGTCGCGATCACGACCGACCACCCCGTCGTCCCGATCAACTTCCTGGTGCACCAGGCGTCGCTCGCCGTGAAGGAGGGGCTGCCCCGGCAGACGGCGCTGGAGGCCCTGACCGTGAACCCGGCCTCGTTCCTCGGACTGGACGACCGCGTCGGCGCCCTGAAGCCGGGACTCGACGGCGACGTGGTCGTCTGGTCCGGCGACCCGCTCGATGTGAACTCGCGCGCCGAGCGCGTCTTCATCGACGGCACCGAGGTCTACCGCTGGCAGGACGGCGCCCCCCACGTCACCGAGCGCTCCACCCGCTTCGCCTGACCCGAAACGGCCGAGTACGCAGATCATCTGCGTACTCGGCCGTTTCGGCCGCACTTTCTGCGTACTCGGCTGTTTCGGGAGGTGGGGGCGGTTCATGGGAGAATGAGCGCACGATGTCACCACGAGCTTTGAAGGCCCTCGAGCCCGCCGCGACCGATCCGGCCTCCATCCGCAACTTCTGCATCATCGCCCACATCGACCACGGCAAGTCGACCCTGGCCGACCGGATGCTGCAGATCACCGGCGTCGTCGCCGAGCGCGACATGCGGGCGCAGTACCTCGACCGCATGGACATCGAGCGCGAGCGCGGCATCACGATCAAGAGCCAGGCCGTCAGGATGCCGTGGGAGCTCGACGGGCAGACCTTCGCCCTGAACATGATCGACACGCCCGGTCACGTCGACTTCACCTACGAGGTGTCCCGCTCGCTCGCCGCGTGCGAGGGCGCCATCCTGCTGGTCGACGCCGCACAGGGCATCGAGGCCCAGACGCTCGCGAACCTGTACCTCGCGCTCGAGAACGACCTGACGATCATCCCCGTGCTCAACAAGATCGACTTGCCCGCCGCTGACCCCGACAAGTACGCGCAGGAGCTCGCCAGCCTGATCGGCGGCAAGCCGGAGGACGTGCTGCGCGTCTCCGGCAAGACCGGGATGGGCGTCGACGCTCTGCTCGACCGGGTCGTGCAGGAGATCCCGGCGCCGGTCGGCGTCGCCGACGCACCCGCCCGCGCCATGATCTTCGACTCCGTGTACGACAGCTACCGGGGCGTCGTCACCTACGTCCGCATGGTGGACGGCAAGCTCAGCCCGCGCGAGCGCGTCCAGATGATGTCCACCAGGGCCACCCACGAGATCCTCGAGATCGGCGTCTCCTCCCCGGAGCCGACGCCGTCGAAGGGCCTCGGCGTCGGCGAGGTCGGTTACTTGATCACCGGCGTGAAGGACGTCCGCCAGTCGAAGGTCGGCGACACCGTCACCTCGGCCGCCAAGCCCGCGACCGACGCCCTGGCCGGCTACACCGAGCCGAAGCCGATGGTCTTCTCCGGCCTCTACCCGATCGACGGCAGCGACTATCCCGAGCTCCGGGAGGCGCTCGACAAGCTCAAGCTGTCGGACGCCGCCCTCGTCTACGAGCCGGAGACCTCGGTCGCCCTCGGCTTCGGGTTCCGCTGCGGCTTCCTCGGCCTGCTGCACCTGGAGATCATCACCGAGCGGCTCTCGCGCGAGTTCGGGCTCGACCTGATCACCACCGCCCCGAGCGTGATCTACGAGGTCACCACCGAGGACAAGAAGGTGGTCACGGTCACCAACCCCAGCGAGTTCCCGACCGGCAAGATCGACAAGGTGGAGGAGCCGATCGTCAAGGCGGCCATCCTCGCCCCGAAGGACTACGTCGGTGTGATCATGGAGCTCTGCCAGAGCCGCCGCGGCTCCCTGCTCGGCATGGAGTACCTCGGCGAGGACCGCGTCGAGATCCGCTACACGATGCCGCTCGGCGAGATCGTCTTCGACTTCTTCGACCAGCTCAAGAGCCGCACCGCCGGCTACGCCTCGCTCGACTACGAGCCGTTCGGCGAGCAGGAGGCGGACCTCGTGAAGGTCGACATCCTGCTGCAGGGCGAGCAGGTGGACGCGTTCAGCGCGATCGTGCACCGCGACAAGGCGTACGCGTACGGCACCATGATGGCCGGGCGCCTGCGCGAGCTGATCCCTCGCCAGCAGTTCGAGGTGCCCATCCAGGCGGCGATCGGCGCCAGGATCATCGCGCGCGAGAACATCCGCGCGATGCGCAAGGACGTCCTCGCCAAGTGCTACGGCGGCGACATCACGCGCAAGCGCAAGCTCCTGGAGAAGCAGAAGGAGGGCAAGAAGCGCATGAAGATGGTCGGCCGCGTCGAGGTCCCCCAGGAGGCGTTCATCGCCGCGCTCTCCGGCGACACCGAGAAGAAGGACAAGAAGTAGCGCGACTGAGCCGGCTCGGTACGACTGCCCCTGCGCGAGCACGGTCGCAACGTACCGAACAGCAACAGTCACGTCGCAAGTAGAGTTGCAGCATGCGCAGGACCACCTTCACCGATCAGCCCGTCACGTACGGTGCCGTCGGCGGCACCCAGGCGGACGACCTGCTCTACTATCCGCCGAAGGGCTATCGGCCGCTGGAGCGGAAAGTGCGGCTGGGCAGCGGTGACGAGCGCTTCGAGTCGGCCGCGGCGTCCCTGATGACGTGGGGCGTGCAGCGCGGCAGCGGCATCCAGGTGACCCAGGTGGACGAGGGCACCGGCGTGCAGTACGAGGGCATCGAGTTCAACGCCGACGGCTCCCCGCGCGGGATGCGCGAGCACCGCGTCGAGGAGGACGTCTTCGCCGACGACGGGTCGCCGTACATCCGCAACGGGATGACCGCGGTGCTGCGCGTCCCGTTCGGCCCGTTCCACGTCAAAGCGCCCATCCGCATCGTCTACGTGGTGGATGAGCCGCACCGCAAGGGCTTCGGCTACGGGACGCTGCACGGCCACCCGCAGAGCGGCGAGGAGGCGTTCCTCGTCGAGCGGCGCGACGACGGCACCGTCTGGTTCGTGCTGCGCGCGTTCTCCCGGCCGTCCAACGCGTTCTACCGCATCGGCTACCCGGTGCTGCGGATGCAGCAGAACCGGTTCACCAAGCGCTACCTCCGCTCGCTGCACCCCGCCCGGTCCGTCTGATGCCGAGCACGCTTCCGCTGGGGGATCCGGCCCCGGCCGACGGCCTCCTGCCCGCGAGCGCGGCGGACGGCGCCGCGGGACGCGACTTCGGCGTCTACCTGCACGTGCCGTTCTGCCGGGTGCGCTGCGGCTACTGCGACTTCAACACCTACACCGCGACGGAGTTGCGCGGCGTCTCGCAGTCCGACTACGCGGGGCACGCGGTGCGCGAGGTGGAGTTCGCCGCCCGCGCGCTCGAGGCCAGCGGCCTCCCCGCGCGGCCCGTCTCCACGGTGTTCTTCGGGGGCGGGACGCCGACCCTGCTCCCGCCGGGCGACCTCGGCGCGATGCTGGGCGCCGTTCGCGACGCCTGGGGCCTCGCGCCCGGCGCCGAGGTGACGACGGAGGCGAACCCGGACTCCGTCGACGCCGACGACCTGCGCCGGCTCGCCGACGCCGGCTTCACGCGCGTCTCGTTCGGGATGCAGTCCGCCGTCCCGCACGTCCTGGCGACGCTGGAGCGCACCCACGACCCGGAGCGCATCCCGCTGGTCGTCGAGTGGGCGAGGCAGGCCGGCCTCCAGGTCAGCCTCGACCTCATATACGGTACGCCGGGGGAGTCGCTCGCGGACTGGGAGCGCTCGCTGGACACCGCACTCGCGTGCGCGCCCGACCACCTCTCCGCGTACGCGCTGATCGTGGAGCCGGGCACGAAGCTCGCCAGGCAGATCCGCTCCGGCCAGGTCGCGGAGCCGGACGACGACCTCGAGGCGGACATGTACGAGCTCGCCGACGCGCGGCTGGCCGCGGCCGGCTACGGCTGGTACGAGGTGAGCAACTGGGCGAAGGACGACGCGCACCGTTCGCGGCACAACCTGTCCTACTGGCTCGGCCACGACTGGTGGGGCGTCGGCCCCGGCGCGCACAGCCACGTCGGCGGGGTCCGCTGGTGGAACGTGAAGCATCCCGCCGCGTACGCCCAGCGCGTGCTGGCGGGGGAGTCTCCCGCCGCCGGGCGCGAGACGCTGGATGCGGAGACCCGGCGTGTCGAGCGCGTCCTGCTGCTCACCCGCATCCGCGACGGGCTGAGCGTCGCCGAGCTGGAGGCCTCCGGCCGGACGGCCGTGGCCGGGCTCATCGCGGACGGCCTGGTGGACGCGAAAGCCGCCCTCGCCGGGTCGGTGGTGCTGACCCTGCGAGGGCGGCTTCTGGCGGACGCCGTTGTTCGGCGGCTGCTGCCGGAGGACGAGTCCTCCGTGCTCAGCTGATGAACTTGATCGCGATCGGGTACGTGTAGTACGCGCCCTGGTTGGCCTTCACGGCCGCGATGATGCTGAACACGATGTTGACGACCCAGACGGCGGCGACGATCAGCAGTCCGATGCCGACGATCGACAGGATCCAGCCCACCACGTAGGCGATGAACAGCGTGATCTGGAAGTTCAGCGCGGTCGCGGTGTGGGCGCGGACGAACGGTCCGCGGTCCTTGAGCACGAGGTAGCCGATGAGGGCGGGGATCCAGTTGAACAGGATGCCGCCGACGTGCACCAGGGTGGCCCAGAGCTTCTCGTCGGCCGGGCTCAGCTGCTGCGCTGCACCTCCGTACGGCTGCTGGGGCGGCGGCGGGGGCGTTGCGGACATGGGTCTCTTCTCCTCCATGGGGAACGGTTGACGGCTCTCAGCCTAGGGGGCCGAGGGTGAATCTGAGAAGACGCCGAGAGTGTTTCCCTACTTGATGAACCGGAAGTTGATCGGGTAGCGGTACGCGCCTCCGCTGTTCACTCGCACGAACCCGAGGATCGAGAACACCAGGTTCACGACGTACAGGGCCCAGGGGATGAGCAGGCTGAACAGCAGCCAGCCGATGCCGAAGGTGAACGAGCCGATGATGACGCCGATGATCTGCGAAGCCACCCAGGCGATGATCCAGGTGATCTGCCAGTTCAGGGCCTCCTTCGCCTCCTGGTCGGTCAGCCGGCCGCGGTCCTTGAAGACCAGCCAGATGATCAGCGACGGAAGGAACCAGAGGATGCCGCCAAGGTGGGCGAACGACGCCCACTGCTTGTCCTGCTCGGCGGTGAGCGGCGCGCCGGGGGCTGCGGCGCCGGGCGCCGCTCCGTACGGCTGCTGGGGAGGGACGGCCCCCGCCGGCTGTCCGGCGGGCTGGCCGTATGGCTGCTGTCCGTAGGGCTGCTGGCCGTAGGGCTGTGACGGGGGGACGTCGCCCTGGCCGTCGGCCGGGGGCTGATTCGGGTCTGTCATGTCGGAACCCTTTCCTGGTCGGTTGCGACCTCTGTCGAACCGGTGGGCACACAGTACTGCCGGCCGACACTGTGGGCAATCATCCGTTACCGGGTTCCGCGGGATATGATTGGCACTCAGGAACGTTGAGTGCTAACGAACGACGGGAGGCGGCCGCATGGTCTCGGAACGCAGCCTCGAGGTGCTTCGCGTGATCGTCCAGGACTACGTCGAGTCGCGCGAGCCGGTCGGGTCGAAGAGCATCGTCGAGCGGCACTCGTTCGGCGTCTCCGCCGCGACGATCCGCAACGACATGGCGCTGCTCGAGGAGGAGGAGCTGATCGCCGCTCCGCACACCTCGTCCGGACGCGTCCCCACCGACAAGGGCTACCGGCTCTATGTCGACCACCTGGCGGAGGCCCGGCCGCTCAGCCCTGCGCAGCGGACGGCCATCGAGACCTTCCTCGGGCAGTCGCTCGACCTCGACGACGTGCTCTCGCGCACGGTCCGGCTGCTCTCGCAGCTGACCAACCAGGTCGCGCTCGTGCAGTATCCCTCCGTCGCGCGCTCCCGGATCCGGCACATCGAGCTGGTCGCCCTGGCCCCGCGCCGGCTGCTGAGCGTCCTGATCACCGACTCCGGAGCGGTGGAGCAGCGGGTCATCGAGCTGAACGAGGAGCTCGAGGACGCGGACATCGCCGAGATCCGCGGCGCGATCAACGGCGCCGCCGCCGGCCTGTCGCTCGCGGACGCCGCCGCGCGCCTGCGCCAACTGCCGGACGCGCTGACCGAGCGCACCCGCACGCTCGTCGCGCCGGTGGCGAGCGCGCTGCTCGACCAGATCGCCGCGAACCGCCAGGAGAAGCTGATGATGGCCGGCGCCGCGAACCTGGTCCGCACCGAGACCGACTTCCCCGGCACGATCACCCCGGTCCTGGAGGCGATCGAGGAGCAGGTGGTGCTGCTGCGGCTCTTCGACGAGATGGCGCACGACCAGCACGGCGTCGCGGTCAGCATCGGGCGCGAGAACGCCGGCTTCGGGCTCGCTGAGACCTCTGTCATGTCCAGCGGCTACAGTTCGGCGGGATCGGACATCGCCCGCGTCGGGCTGCTCGGCCCGCTCCGGATGGACTATTCGGGCAACATGGCCGCCGTGCGCGCCGTCGCCCGCTACCTCTCCCGCCTCCTCGGCGACTGAACACGAAACGAAACGAAGGAACGCACCGTACGTGGCCGACCATTACGAAGTCCTCGGCGTTGACCGCAACGCCACCCCTGACGAGATCAAGAAGGCGTACCGCAGACTCGCGCGCGAACTCCACCCGGACGTGAATCCGAGCAGCGAGGCGCAGGAGCGCTTCAAGCTCGTCACGCATGCCTATGACGTCCTGAGCGACCCGCAGCAGCGGCAGCAGTACGACCTCGGCGGCTCCACCGGCTTCGGCGGCGGGGGCGGCGCCGACTTCACCGGGTTCGGCGACATCTTCGAGACGTTCTTCGGCGGAGGCGGCTCGCAGCGCGGTCCGCGTTCGCGCCGGGAGCGCGGCCAGGACGCACTGCTGCGTGTGGAGGTGGACCTCGACGAGGTCATCTTCGGCACGCACCGCGACCTCGAGGTGGACACCGCCGTCGTCTGCGAGACCTGCAACGGCTCGTGCTGTCAGCCGGGCACCGCTCCGGTCACGTGCGACATCTGCCACGGCACCGGCAGCATCCAGCGCTCGGTGCGCTCGTTGCTCGGCAACGTGATGACCTCGAGCCCGTGCGGCACCTGCCGCGGCTACGGCACCGTGATCGCCACCCCGTGCGTCACCTGCCAGGGCCAGGGCCGCGTGCGTGCGCGCCGGACCGTCCCGGTCGACATCCCCGCCGGCGTCGACACCGGCCTGCGCCTGCAGATGCCAGGCTCCGGCGAGGCCGGCCCGGCCGGCGGCCCGAACGGCGACCTCTACCTCGAGATCAAGGTGAAGCACCACGACGTGTTCAGCCGCGACGGCGACGACCTGCTGTGCACGCTGGAGGTGTCGATGGTGGACGCGATCCTCGGAACGGTCGCGAACGTGAAGGCGCTGGACGGCGACATCCGCCTGGAGCTGAAGCCGGGGACGCAGAGCGCGGACATCGTGACGGTCAAGGACCGCGGTATCACGCACCTGCGCGGTCAGGGCCGTGGCGACCTGCGCGTCGGCATCCAGGTGGTCACGCCGACGAAGCTCGACCACAAGGAGAAGGAGCTGATCAAGAAGTTCGCGTCCAGCCACAAGGCCGCCGAGCCGTCGCTCGCGCGGTTCCAGCAGGGGCTGTTCGCGAAGCTGCGCGACCGGTTCCTGAACCTCTGAGATGAGCTCCCTCTACCTGCGCGAGGACCTGGAGGACGTCGAGGTCGGCGCCCGGCTGTCGCTCACCGGCGCGGAGGCGAAGCACGCCGCGACCGTCAACCGCACCCGGCCGGGCGAGACCATCCTGATCGGCAACGGCCGCGGCCTGGTCGCCGAGGGCGAGGTGCTCGTCGCCACGAACACCGAGCTGACCATCGACGTCGCCTCCGTGCAGCGCGTGCAGCGCGCCGAGCCGTCGATCACCCTCGTCCAGGCGCTCGCGAAGGGCGACCGCGACGAGCTCGCCGTGCAGGCGGCGACCGAGCTCGGGATCGACGCCGTCGTCCCGTGGGCCGCGTCCCGCTCGGTGTCGCGCTGGGAGGGCCAGAAGGTCGCCAAGGGGCGCGACCGCTGGGGTGCCATCGTGCGCGAGGCGAGCAAGCAGTCCATCCGGGCCTGGACGCCCGAGGTCGGCGAGCTGGCCTCCACCCGCCAGGTCGCCGCGCTCGGTGCGACGCACCGGCTGCTGGTGCTCGAGCCGACCGGTGGGACGCCGCTGACCTCGATCCGCCCGGACGGGCGCGCGCTCGCGCTCGTCGTCGGCCCGGAGGGCGGGATCGCCCCCGCCGAGCTGGACGCCCTCCGCGACGCGGGCGGCGAGATCGTCCGGCTCGGCGCCACCGTGCTGCGCACCTCCACAGCGGGACCGGCCGCCATCGCCGTCCTGAACGCCGCTCTCGGCCGCTGGTGATCCCAGCGCCCGCGTCCGCCGACAGCGATTCCGAGGGAGGCGGGACGCCCCGGGCGAATAGGATGGACGTCATGGAAACCGCTCAGCCCTCGATCTTCTCGCGGATCATCGCCGGGGAGATCCCCGCCGACATCGTGTTCGACAGCGAGCGGATCATCGCGTTCCGCGACATCGCGCCGAAGGCTCCCGTGCACCTGCTGGTCGTTCCGAAGACCGAGCAGTACCGGGACGTCGTCGAGCTGGCGGCCGGCGACCCGGCGCTGCTGGCCGAGCTCGTCGCCACCGCGAAGCGGCTCGCCGACGAGCACGCGGACGGCGATTTCCGTCTGATCTTCAACACCGGGGCGGGCGCGGGACAGACCGTGTTCCACGTGCACGCCCACGTTCTGGGCTCGCCGGAGGGCGGGCTCGAGGAAGGAAGCCTTGCCGAGTAAGGATCCGACACAGGGGGAATCGGCCGCGGCCGAGCTGGGGCAGACGGCGGCGCAGGACGGTGCGGCGCAGGCGGGTGCGGAGGCGCGACTCAGCGTCGACGGCATCCAGATGGTCCGGCTGCTCGGTCCCCAGGACCGGCTGCTGACGACGCTGGAGCGGCAGTACCCGCTCGTGAACGTGCACGTGCGCGGGAACGAGATCAGCCTGACCGGCGACCCGGCGCAGGTGGACGCGGCCCGGCGGCTGCTCGAAGAGCTGCTGCTGATGGTGCGCAACGGCCAGGAGATCAGCCCGGCGGAGGTGACCAGCTCGGCACGGATGCTGCAGACCGGTCTCAACCTGAGCCCGTCCGACGTGCTCGGCCAGGCGATCCTGACCGCGCGCGGCAAGAGCATCCGGCCGAAGACGCTCGGCCAGAGCCAGTACGTGGACGCCATCGACCACAACACCATCGTGTTCGGCATCGGCCCCGCCGGAACCGGCAAGACCTACCTGGCGATGGCCAAGGCCGTGCAGGCGTTGCAGCGCAAGGAGGTCAACCGGATCATCCTGACGCGGCCGGCGGTGGAGGCGGGGGAGCGGCTGGGCTACCTGCCCGGCACCCTCACCGACAAGATCGACCCGTACCTGCGGCCGCTCTACGACGCGCTCAACGAGATGATGGATCCGGAGCTCGTCCCCAAGCTGCTCGCCGCGGGGACCATCGAGGTCGCGCCGCTCGCCTACATGCGCGGCCGGACGCTGAACGACTCGTTCATCATCCTCGACGAGGCGCAGAACACCACGCCCGAGCAGATGAAGATGTTCCTCACCCGCCTGGGCTTCAACTCAAAGATGGTGGTCACCGGCGACATCACCCAGATCGACCTGCCGAACGCGGCGAGCGGTCTGCGGCTGGTGACGCGCGTGCTCGGGAACATCGACGACATCCACTTCTCGCGGCTGACCAGCGAGGACGTCGTGCGGCACAGCCTCGTCGGCCGCATCGTCGACGCCTACACCGAGTACGACGCCAAGCAGCAGGCCCGCCAGTTCGAGCGCGAGCAGGCCGCCGAGTTCGCCAACCGCGCCGAACGCCGCCGGCCCGGCCCGCGCGACCACCTCCCGAAGCGACGATAGGACCGCACCCGTGAGCATCGAAGTCAACAACGAGTCGGCCATCGAGGTCGACGAGGCCGCCCTGCAGCGCCTCGCCGGCTACGCGCTGGACATCATGCACGTGCACCCGGACGCCGAGCTCGCCATCGTGCTCGTCGACGAGGCGGCCATGGAGCAGCTGCACGTGCAGTGGATGGACGAGCCGGGCCCGACCGACGTCCTCAGCTTCCCGATGGACGAGCTGCGCCCCGGAACCGAGGAGGAGCCGTCCCCGGCCGGCCTGCTCGGCGACGTCGTGCTGTGCCCGCAGGTGGCGCAGGTGCAGGCGGAGACGGCCGGCCACACGCTGATGGACGAGCTGCTGCTGCTGACGACGCACGGAATCCTGCACCTGCTCGGCTTCGACCACGCGGAGCCGGCGGAGGAGCGGGAGATGTTCGGCATCCAGCGCGACATCCTGGTCGGCTTCTCGCGCTACGACCGACAGCGCTAGGCGGCGGGATGCTCCAGGCGCTGTTCTTCGTCGTCGCCTTCCTGCTCGTCGCGTTCGGCGGCCTGATGGCCGCGGTCGACTCGGCGCTCACCGTGCAGTCGCGCGGCGACATCGCCGACCTGGCGGAGACGTCGAGGGCCAAGAAGTCGCTCGCCGCGATCGCCGAGGATCCCGGCCCGTACCTGAACGCCGTCAACTTCAGCCGCATCATCGCGGAGACCACCGCGGCGGTGCTGGTCACGCTCGCGTTCGAGCAGATCTTCGAGGAGTGGTGGATCTCGCTGATCCTCTCCGCGCTGATCATGACCGGCGTCTCGTTCGTGCTGGTCGGCGCCAGCCCGCGCAGCGTCGGCAGGGCCAACTCCACGTTCCTGCTGCGGCTGACCGCGCCGATCGTGCGCTTCGTGCGCGTCGTGCTCGGGCCCATCCCCGGCGGCCTGGTCGCTCTCGGCAACCGCGTGACGCCATCGCGCGCCCGCTCCGCGCCGGTCACGAGCGAGGAGCAGCTGCTCAGCATCGTCGACGAGGCGACCGAGTTCGACGTGCTGGAGGAGGACGACCGAGAGCTCATCCACTCGATCTTCGAGTTCAGCGACACCGTGGTGCGCGAGGTGATGATCCCGCGCACCGACATGATCACCGTGGACACCACAGCCGGGATCGGCACGGCGATGGGCCTGTTCTTCTCCAAGGGCGTCTCCCGGATGCCGGTGATCGACGGCGACCCGGACGAGGTCGTCGGCGTGCTGTACCTCAAGGACGTCGCCAAGCTCAGCTTCGAGAGCGCGCTCGGCGCCGACAGCATCACGGTGGGCGAGCTGACCAGGCCCGCCCTGTTCGTGCCGGAGTCGCAGAAGGCCGACGCACTGCTGCGCGAGATGCAGCGCGAGTCGAACCACCTCGCGATGGTCGTCGACGAGTACGGCGGGATCGCCGGGCTGGTCACGCTCGAGGATCTGATCGAGGAGCTGGTCGGCGACATCTCCGACGAGTACGACCACGAGCCGGAGCTGATCCAGCGCCTCGGCGACGGACGCTACCGCGTCGCGACCCGGCTCGCGATCGACGACCTGGGCGAGCTGTTCGACCTGGAGATCGAGGACGAGGACGTGGACAGCGTCGGCGGACTGGTCGCGAAGGCGCTCGGCCGGCTGCCGGAGGTGGGATCCTCCGTCGCAGTGCACGGCCTGCTGTTCACGGTCGACCGCATCGAGGGCAGGCACAAGCACGTGGCGACCGTGCTCGTGGAGCGCGACCCGGCTCTGCTCCCGCTCCCGGACGACCGGCCGCAGCGGACCAGGAGCGAGCGGCACGCCCGCACCGACAAGCACGTGCGCGCCGAGAAGCAGCGCCCCGAGAAACAGCGCCCCGAGAAGGAGCGCACAGACAAGCAGCGCCCCGAGAAGGAGCGCACAGACAAGCAGCCCAAGGAGGCACGCTCGTGACCGCATACCACGCCGGATTCGTCTCGTTCGTCGGACGCCCGAACGTCGGCAAGTCGACGCTCACCAATGCGCTCGTCGGCGAGAAGGTCGCGATCACCAGCTCCAAGCCGCAGACCACGCGCCGCGCGATCCGCGGCATCGTGCACCAGAAGAACGGCCAGCTGATCCTGGTGGACACCCCGGGCATCCACCGCCCGCGCACCCTGCTCGGCGAGCGGCTGAACACGCTCGTGCAGTCGACGCTGGGCGATGTGGACGTGATCGGCTTCTGCGTCCCCGCCGACGAGAAGATCGGCCCCGGCGACCGCTTCATCAACGACCAGCTCGACGACTACCCGAACGCGAAGAAGGTCGCGATCGTCACCAAGATCGACCGCGCGAGCAAGCCGCAGGTCGCGGAGCAGCTGCTCGCGGTCTCTGCGCTGCGCGAGTGGGAGGCGATCATCCCGATCTCGGCGGCCAGCAGCATCCAGCTGGACACGCTCACCAGCGAGCTGGTGCGCCTGCTCCCGGAGTCGCCCGGCCCGCTCTACCCGGACGACGCGGTGACCGACGAGGGCCTGGAGGACCGGATCGCGGAGTACATCCGAGAGGCGGTGCTGGAGGGCGTCGAGGACGAGCTGCCGCACTCGCTGGCCGTCACGATCGACGACATGGTGGAGCGCGACGACAAGGACCTGGTGGAGGTGTACGCGAACCTGTTCGTCGAGCGCGACAGCCAGAAGGCGATCGTGATCGGCAAGGGCGGCAGCCGCATCCGCGAGGTCGGCGCGGCGGCGCGCGTCCCGATCGAGCAGCTGCTCGGCCGGCACGTGTTCCTGTCGATCCGGGTGAAGGTCGCCAAGGACTGGCAGCGCGACCCGAAGCAGCTCGGCCGGCTCGGCTTCTGATGCCGCGCGTACATCCGCAGGATGATTCCGCGCCGCCGATGCGTGTCGCGGCGGCCGTTCTGCGTACCGTAGAGGGATGCCGGACCGTACCCGCCTGACGAGCGCGCTCGCCCCGCACCGCTGGGTGCTGGAGCCCGCGCTCGCTCTCGCGCTGTTCCTGGCCTGGCTGGTGAGCGGGCTGCCGTTCGACCTCAGTGCGTCGCTCGCCGTGCTGTTCTACTGCGCGGGTGTGGCCGTCTCCCGGGTGCTGCCGGGGGTCTCGCTCGGCCTGATCTGGTTCGCGGTGCTCGCTGACCTGACCGAGTCGGCCGTCATGCCGGCCCCGTTCCGGGTGATCTCGGCGGTCGCGGTGCTCATCGCGCTGTTCGGGCTCGCCTCGCACGGCGGGGCTGCGGTGCGCTGGATCGGTTTCGCCTCCGGCCTGCTCTGGGCGCCGGCGATGGCGTACCTGTTCACGGTGCGCGGCGAGATCAAGTTCCCGCAGTTCGGCCCGGTGATCGGCGGCTACTACACGAGCCAGGGCGTCGGGCTGCTGCTGATGAGCCTGCTGCTGGCCGTCGTGTTCGTGACGGCGTGGCTGCTCGGCTACCTGGTCGCCCGGCAGCGGGCGACCGCGACGCAGGGATCGTCCGTGCTGGTCTGGCTCGCCTCGTCCGGCGGAGTCGCCGTGACGCCGGAGGATCCCGACCGCGCCGGGCTCGTGCACCGCCTCACCCGGCGGCAGCTCGGCTTCGACGTCGGCGGTGCGGTGGCGTTCGTCGCGTTCTGCCTCGTGGTGGACTTCCCGCTCGCGCTCTCCGACGGCGGGCGCAGCACCTTCATCGTGCTCATGATGTTCGCCGTCGCGGTCGCGCTGCGCAGGATGGCGCCCGTCGTCGCCCTCGCGACCGCCTGGCTCGCCGCGGTCCTGCAGATGGTCACCGGGCACAACATCCTGGTCAGCGACATCGGCGTGCTGATCGTGCTGTACGCCACGGCGGCGTACGGCGACCGGGTGGTCAGGTACGCGGGCCTGATCTCGGCAGGGATCGGCGCCTTCGTCGCGGCCCTCTACCTCTCGCTCACCGCGGCGCTCGGCCAGGGCTACTTCGACCTGCTGTCCACGGCGTTCACGAGCTTCGCGCTGCAGTTCGCCTTCCTCTTCGTCGTCAGCGCGACCGTCCTCGGCCTGTCCTGGGTGCTCGGCCTGCTGATGCGCACCTGGCGCAACGCCCGGTTCTCCCGGCAGGCGCAGATCACCGCGGAGATCGACAGGAACCGCGCCGAGCAGGACGTGGTGGTCGAGCAGGAGCGCACCAGGATCGCCCGCGACATGCACGACGTCGTCGCGCACTCGCTCGCCGTCGTCATCGCGCAGGCCGACGGCGCCCGGTACGCCAGGCACGGCGACCCGGAGGCGGTGGACGAGGCGCTGAAGACCATCGCCGCCACCGCGCGCAGCGCCCTCGGCGACGTGCGCGTCCTGCTCGCCGAGCTGCGGCAGTCGCAGCCGGAGGGGCCCCAGCCGGGCCTCGCGGACATCGAGCAGACCGTCGAGCAGATCCGCGCCGCGGGCCTCGACGTCGTCCTGGAGCGGTCGGGCGACTTCGCCGGGCTCGGCTCCGCCCAGCAGATCGCCGGGTACCGCATCGTGCAGGAGGCGCTGACCAACGCGCTCCGGCACGGCGACACCTCCCGCCCCGCCACCGTCGGCCTCGCCGAGGTCGGAACGGACGCGGGCGGCCCCGGCATCCACATCACCGTGAGGAACACCATGAAGACCCAGGTCCAGGAACCATCGGCCACCGGCTCGGTGCCGCGTATCGGGCACGGCCTGCCCGGGATGCGCGAGCGCGCCGCCCTCGCCGGCGGCACGCTCTCGGCGGGAACGACGGGCGGCGAGTTCCTCGTCTCCGCGTTCCTTCCCGCCGGAGCGCGGGGGGCGGGCGCATGAGCGAGCCGATCCGCGTCGCTCTCGTCGACGACCAGGCCCTGTTCCGCGCCGGAGTGCGGATGCTCGTCGGCTCGCAGCCGGACCTCGAGTTCGCCGGCGAGGCGGCGGACGGCCGCGAGGGCGTCGAGCTGGCCAGGGCCGCGCGACCGGACGTGGTGCTGATGGACATCCGGATGCCCGTGATGGACGGCATCGCGGCGACCAGCACCATCGTCGCCGAGGCGGAGCGCGAGGGGCGAACGCCGCCGCGGATCGTGGTGCTCACCACGTTCGACCTGGACGAGGCGGCCGCGCGGGCGATCCGCGGCGGC
The DNA here is from genome assembly GCF_051955155.1 of Leifsonia sp. NCBI lineage: Bacteria > Bacillati > Actinomycetota > Actinomycetes > Micrococcales > Microbacteriaceae > Leifsonia > Leifsonia sp. The sequence continues at coordinate 19,885 of NZ_JBQCGZ010000127.1, read as the reverse complement.
GCGAGCGGGTTCGTGCTGAAGGACGCGGAGCCCGAGTTCCTGCTGGCGGCCATCCGCACCGTGCACGCCGGCAACGCGGTGATCGCCGCTGGTGCGACGCGCGAGCTGTTCGAGCACTTCTCGAACGACCGCCGGGTGAAGCCGGAGCCCGCCGAGTTCGGGACGCTGACCTCGCGCGAGCGCGAGATCTTCGTGCTCGCCGCCCGCGGCCTCAGCAACGCGGAGATCGCCGGGTCGGAGTTCCTGAGCGAGGCGACCGTGAAGACGCACATCAGCCGCATCCTCGCCAAGCTCGGGCTGCGCGACCGCGTGCAGATGGTCGTCTACGCGTTCGAGCACGGCCTGACCGACGCCGCCTGAGGTCCCGGGTCCCACGGCGAATCATCCTCGGGAGGGACGCGGCAGAAACCTCAGACCGATCCGCCGGGCCCGCCGCGCTTCCTAGCGTTGAGGCATGGAGAATCCTGCGTTCGTGGCCCGCGTCGAGGCCGCCACCAAGACCTACGGAAACGGCGCCGGGCGCGTCAACGCACTGGACGGGGTGAGCCTCGGCATCGAGTCCGGTCGCTTCACCGCGATCATGGGCCCGAGCGGCTCCGGCAAGTCGACGCTCATGCACGTGATGGCGGGCCTGGACAGCGTGACGGCCGGCCGGGTGTTCCTGGGCGACACCGAGATCACCACGCTCGGCGACGCCGAGCTGACCGTCCTCCGGCGACGGAGGGTCGGGTTCGTGTTCCAGTCGTTCAACCTGGTGCCGACCCTCGACGTGCGGGCGAACATCCGGCTGCCGTTCGAGATCGACGGCCGCAGGCCGACCGTCGTGCAGCAGGACTGGATGGACCAGCTGATCGACTCGCTCGGGCTCGCCGACCGGCTCACCCACCGGCCGCACGAGCTCTCCGGCGGCCAGCAGCAGCGCGTCGCCATCGCGCGGGCGCTCGCCACCCGGCCCGACCTCATCTTCGCGGACGAGCCGACCGGCAACCTCGACTCCCGCACCGGCAGGGAGGTGCTCACGATCCTCCGCGAGGCCGCCGCCGGCTACGGCCAGAGCATCGCGATGGTCACGCACGACCCGGTGGCCGCCAGCTACGCCGACACCACCGTGTTCCTGGCGGACGGCCGGATCGCCGCGCAGCGCGAGCGCTCCAGCGCCGAGGACATCTCCGCCTTCATGCTCGGGATGGAGGCGAACGCGTGATCACCGCGTTCCGGGCCAACGCCCGCGACCACCGCGCGAGCGTGCTCGTGGCCGCACTGAGCTCCGCGTTCGGCGTCGCCCTGCTCGCCACCACGAACGTCCTGTCCGCCTACATCCGCTCGACGGAGCTCGGCGCCAGCAAGACCGTGACGATCGTGCTCGCGATCGTCGCCGGGATCTTCTTCGTGATCGCGGTGTACGTCGGCGCCATCGTCACGACGAACACGTTCGCGACGGTCATCGCCGGCCGCACCAGGACGATCGCCCTGCTGCGACTGATCGGATCGAGCGCCACGGCGCAGCGCCGTTCGGTCGCGGGGGAGGGACTGGCGGTCGGCCTCATCGGCGCGGTGGCCGGCGGAGCGGCTGCGGCCGTGCTTGCGCTCGTCGCCGTGCGCGGGTTCACCGCGGCCGGCGTGCTGCCGGACCTGCAGTATCCGGTGCTGACGCCGGTGCTGATCGTGCCGGTCGCCGCGGTGGTCCTCACCACCTGGCTCGCCTCGTGGGTCGGCAGCCGGCGCGTGCTGACCGTGACGCCCATCCAGGCGCTCGGGGCGGCGCAGGAGCGCCCGGCCGAGACCGTGCGCAGCCGCGCTCGCGTGACGGTCTCCCTCGTCCTGCTGCTGCCCGGCGTCGTGCTCCTCGTCGCCGGCGTGCTCCTCGGCCTCGGCGCCTTCGACGGCACGGGGATCGTCGTCCTGATCGAGCTCGGCCCGTACGGCGTGCTGGTCGCGATGCTCGGCGGCATCCTCTCGTTCACCGGCATCATCCTCGCCGCTCCGCTGTTCCTCCCCGCCGTGCTGCGCCTGGTCGGGATGGCCTTCAGCCGGGATGCCGCCGGCCGCCTCGCCGCCGCCAACGCCGTCCGCAACCCGGAGCGCAGTTCGCGCACCGCGATCGGCCTGGTGATCGGCGTGACGCTGGTCACGATGTTCGTCGTCGCGATCCAGTCCTGGCTCGAGATGATCCGTGCCGCCGCCCGCAACGAACCGGAGCTCTACGCCGGCACTGAGAGTGTGCTCATGGTCACGATGCTGGTCTTCAGCGTGCTCGTCGGCTTCTCGGCGCTGATCGCCGCCGTCGGCGTCGTGAACAGCCTCTCGCTCAGCGTCCTGCAGCGCAGGAGGGAGCTCGGGCTGTTGCGCGCCCTCGGTTTGAGCGCGGCGCAGGTGCGCAGGATGATCCTCGCCGAGAGCGTCCAGCTGACCGTCGCGGCCGTTCTGACGGGCCTGGTGCTGGGGACCGCGTACGGCTGGATCGGCGCCCAGGCGCTGCTCGGTCAGATCCCGGGAGGCGGACTCGTCGTGCCCGCCGTGCCGTGGCTGTTCCTCGCCCTGATCGTCGTCGCGGCGGCGGTGCTGGCGGTCGGCGCCTCCATCGCCCCGACCCGCAGGGCCACGCGCGTCTCGCCGGTCGAGGCCCTCGCGGTGGAGTGAGTGCGCTCCAAGGTTCCTGGACGCTCATCAAGCCTCAGCTCTCCGCAGGCTGTGTGATCCATACTGACCCCTGCCGGCTGAGAGAGAGGACCCGCCCTGAACTGGCTCATGACGCTGAGGATCGACAAGCCGCCGTTCCTCATCACGGTGTACGCCATCGCGGCCGTCCTGGCGCTCTACCTGCTGATCCGTCCCACCTGGCGCCGCACCCTGGCGGGACTGATCGCCGCCGTCGGCGGCGGGCTGCTCGGCTGGCTGATCGTCTGGTACACGGACGACGTCATGAACGTGTTCGGCGTCGGGCTGACCCCGGTCACCACCATGTGGGTCGCGCTCGGCTTCGCCGGGGTCTGCCTCGCCGTCGCCAACCTGTTCCGCTCGCGGTGGTGGCGGAAGCTGATCGCCGTGGTCAGCATCCCGGTGTTCCTGCTCGCGGCGTTCGCCGGGGTGAACGTCGACTTCGGCGCCTACCGCAACCTGAACGACGCGCTCGGGGTGGTGCCGTACCGTGCACTCGACCTGCACGCGGAGCGCGGCGAGGTGGTCGCCGGCGTCGACTACCGGGCGACCACCCCGCAGACCGACCCGCCCGCCAAGGGCGAGATCGGCACGGTGCGCATCCCCGCGACGCGCTCCGGGTTCCCCGCGCGCCCGGCGGTCGTCTACCTGCCGCCGATCGCGCTCGGACCCAACCCGCCTGCCCTGCCCGTGCTGTACGCGCTCTCGGGGCAGCCGGGCGCGCCCGCCGACATGTTCACCGCCGGACGCGTCGGCGCGGTCATGGACACCTTCGCCGCCGCGCACGGGGGCTACGCGCCGATCGTGGTCGCGCCCGACCAGCTCGGCGGCCCCGGCAGGAACCCGATGTGCGTCGACTCGCGCGCGTACGGGAACTCGGCGACCTACCTGCTCACCGACGTGCGCGACTGGATCACCTCGCACCTGCGGGTCAGCAGCGATCCGCGGGCGTGGGGCATCGTCGGCTACTCGCAGGGGGCGACGTGCGCGACCCAGTTCGCCACCGGGCACCCCGAGCTCTTCGGCTCGGCGATCGCCTCCTCGACCGAGCTCGGACCGACCCTGGGGGATGAGCACCTCACCATCCAGACCGGGTTCGACGGCTCCAGGTCCGCGTACGAACGCGCCCAGCCCGCCGCGATGATGAAGGCGCACACGCCGTACCAGGACTCGCTGATCGTGTTCGGCGTCGGACAGAACGACGCCAAGTACACGGCCTTCGCCCGGACGCTGAACGCGCAGGCGCTGCAGGCCGGGATGCGCAGCGAACTGCTTGTCTCGCCAGGCACCGCGCACGACTGGAACACCGTCCGCCACACGATCGTGGCCGGCTTCCCGTTCATGGCCGCGCAGATGGGGCTGACCCGATGACCGATCCCGCCACCTCCACCGCGGACGACCCGGCCGCGGAGGGACGCGCCGAGGGCGCTCCCGCCCCGGCCCCGGAGCGCACCCCGCGACGCGCCCCCGCGTGGCTCGGCCGCACGGGGCGCCTGGTCGCGCGGCACCCGTTCACCACCGGCATCACGCTCCTCGTCCTCGTCCTCGCGCTGGCGACCGGCCCGCTGCACGGCCCGCACCGGCCGCTGCGCGGGTGGCTCGGTACCGGCGCAGACCAGCTCGCCGCCGGGCACTGGTGGTCGCCGGTCACTGCCGTGCTGTTCACCGACAACCTCGGGGAGCTGCTGGTCGCGCTCGCGCTCACGGTCGTCCTGGTCGGCGCCGCCGAGCGCCTGATGGGAACCTGGCGGACCGCGCTGGCGTTCTTCGGCACGGCGGTCGCCGGCATCGCGGTCGGGGCCGGGCTCCAGCTGCTCGGTTCGCACGCGGGGGAGATGTGGGCGCGCAACGTGCACCACCTCGTCGTCCTGGACGTGTTCACGGCCCTGGGCGGCACGATCATGGCCGCCAGCGCGTTCGCGGGGACGCTGTGGCGGCGCCGGATCCGGGTGGTGACGCTCCTCGTCGCGATCATGTACGTGCTCTACTCGGGGCTGCCGTCCGACCTGTACCGGCTGCTCGCCGTCCTCGCCGGTCTCGGCCTCGGCGTGCTGCTGCGGCCGAGCAAGCGCATCGCCGGCTGGCGGCGCAGCTCCCATCACGAGGTCAGGGTCCTGCTCGCCTCGGCCGTCACCATCTCGGCGCTCGGGCCGGTGATCGGCCTGCTGTCGAAGTCCCGCTACGGGATGCTGTCCCCGATCGGGCTGCTCTTCACCTCCGGCGTCCCGGACAAGGGCAGCGTCCTGGAGCGCTGCCAGGCCTGGGCGGTCACGCGCGACTGCGTGCAGGACCTCACCCTGGTCCGCATCAACGGCCTCGGGCCGGTGCTGCTGTCGGTGCTGCCGCTGCTCGTACTGCTCGTCGCCGCCTACGGGCTGCTGCGCGGCCGGCGCTTCGCGGTGTGGCTCGGCGTCGCCGTGAACGGGCTGCTCGCGGTGCTCTCCGCCTTGTACTTCGGCATCCTGCCGCTCGCGAACGCGCACCCCGACTTCTCGCCGCGCTACTGGGAGGTGACCGCGATCCTGTCGCTGTCGTCCCTCGTCCCGCTGACGATGGCGGTGCTGCTGATCGTCTACCGCAGGCACTTCACGGTGCTGCCCTCGGCGCGCGCGGTGCGCAGGTACGTGCTCACGGTCGTGCTCACCGGGATCGGCCTGGTGGTCGCGTACGTCCTCATCGGCTGGCTGCAGAAGGACACCGGGTTCACCCGGCCGATCGAGCTCAGCGACCTGTTCGACGACGTCCTGGAGCGCTTCGTCCCGGTGAGCTTCCTGCGCAGGGAGCCGGTGCAGTACCTGCCGACCACCCCGCTCGCCACCTTCGTCTACCACAACATCGGCACCGTCTTCTGGCTCGTGGTGATCGTCGCGGCCATCCCGCTCATGCTCGGCTCCGGCTCGTGGCGCAGGACCAGCGGCGACAGCGCGCGGGCCAGGGCGCTGCTGGAGCGCGGCGGGGGAGACGCCATCTCGTTCATGGCGACCTGGCCGGGCAACAGCTACTGGTTCGACCCGGTCGACGGGCGCGGGATCGCGTACCGCGTCGTCGGGCGCGTCGCGCTCACCACCGGCGGCCCGTTCGGCGGTCCGCCCCCGCACGACGCCGCGATCGAGCACTTCGCGCAGTTCTGCGACGACCACGGCTGGATCCCGGTCTTCTACAGCGTCGAGTCGACCTACGAGCCGCTGTTCCACCGGATGGGCTGGTCGACGATGACCGTCGCGGAGGAGACCGTGATCCGCCCGCAGCAGTGGGCGACCACCGGCAAGAAGTGGCAGGACGTCCGCAGCTCGATCAACCGCGCGCAGCGGGCTGGGATCCGGTCGGAGTGGACGACGTACGCCGCGCTTCCGCTGAGCGCCGCCGTCCAGCTCTCCGACATCTCCGAGCAGTGGGTGGCGGAGAAGGACCTGCCGGAGATGGGCTTCACGCTCGGCGGCCTGGACGAGCTTCGCGACCCCGCCGTCCGCCTGATGCTCGCCGTGGACGAGAACGGCCGCATCGAAGGCGTCACCAGCTGGCTGCCGAGCTACCGCGAGGGCATCGTGATCGGCTGGACGCTCGACTTCATGCGCAGGCGCCCCGGCAGCATCAACGGCGTGATGGAGTTCCTGATCGCCGAGGCCGCGACCAGGATGAAGGAGGACGGTGTCGAGTTCATGAGCCTGTCCGCGGCACCGCTCGCGCACACCGCCGGCGCCGGCGACGGCGACCCCAGCGGCATGGACCGCATCCTGGGCTACCTGAGCAGCTCGCTGGAGCCGGTGTACGGCTTCCGCTCGCTGCTGAAGTTCAAGCAGAAGTTCCAGCCCGAGCTGCATCCGGTGATCATGGCCTACCCCGATCCCGTCGCGCTGCCGACGATCGGCGTCGCGCTGGTGCGCGCCTACCTGCCCGACCTGTCGGTGGCGCAGGCCGCCTCGCTGGCGGTGGGACGCGGCTGATGAACCGCCGTGGTACCGTTGTTTCTGTGTACGGTCTGCTCCTTCTTAGCTGCCGCGACGAGTCCTAGTTCCGGGCCTCCCTCGTCGCGGAGTTCGTCGTTGGCTCTCCACACCACACCGCGAGGAGATCGAAGACCATGAAGAACACCCAGGCGCCGAGCGCCATGCCGATCCACAAGTACCGGCCCTTCCACGAGCAGATCCGCGTCGACCTGCCCGACCGCACCTGGCCGTCCGCCCGCATCACCGAGGCGCCGCGCTGGTGCGCCGTCGATCTGCGCGACGGCAACCAGGCGCTGATCGACCCGATGAGCCCCGAGCGCAAGCGGATCATGTTCGACCTGCTGGTGCGCATGGGCTACAAGGAGATCGAGGTCGGCTTCCCGTCGGCCAGCCAGACCGACTTCGACTTCGTCCGCAGCCTCATCGAGGAGGACGCGATCCCGGACGACGTCACCATCCAGGTGCTGACGCAGTCCCGCGAGCACCTCATCAAGCGCACGTACGAGTCGCTGGTGGGCGCCAAGCAGGCCATCGTGCACCTCTACAACTCGACGAGCATCCTGCAGCGCGACGTCGTCTTCCGCACCGACAAGCAGGGCATCATCGACATCGCCCTCTCCGGCGCCCGGCTGTGCAAGCAGTTCGAGTCGACCGTCCCCGGCACCGAGATCTACTACGAGTACTCGCCCGAGTCGTACACCGGCACCGAGCTGGAGTTCGCGGCGGACATCTGCAACCAGGTGCTCGAGATCTTCGAGCCGACGCCGGAGCGGAAGGTCATCATCAACCTGCCGGCCACCGTCGAGATGGCGACGCCGAACGTCTACGCCGACTCGATCGAGTGGATGTCGCGGCACCTGAACCACCGCGAGAACGTCATCCTGTCGCTGCACCCGCACAACGACCGGGGCACCGCCGTCGCGGCGGCAGAGCTCGGCTACATGGCCGGCGCCGACCGCATCGAGGGCTGCCTGTTCGGTAACGGGGAGCGCACCGGCAACGTGGACCTGGTGACCCTGGGCGTCAACCTGTTCACGCAGGGCATCGACCCGCAGATCGACTTCAGCGACATCGACCAGATCAAGCGCACCGTCGAGCACTGCAACCAGCTGCCGGTCGGCGAGCGCAGCCCGTGGGGAGGCGACCTGGTCTTCACCGCGTTCAGCGGGTCGCACCAGGACGCGATCAAGAAGGGCTTCGAGGCGATGGCCGCGCAGGCCGAGCGCGAGGGCAAGAGCGTCGACGAGCTGGTCTGGGCCGTCCCGTACCTGCCGGTGGACCCGAAGGACCTGGGCCGCAGCTACGAGGCGGTCATCCGCGTCAACTCGCAGTCCGGCAAGGGCGGCGTCGCGTACCTCCTGAAGAACGACCACGCGCTGGACCTGCCGCGCAAACTGCAGATCGAGTTCTCCGGTGTCGTGCAGGCGAAGACCGACGCCGAGGGCGGCGAGATCACCAGCGACGAGATCTGGGCGATCTTCCAGGACGAGTACCTGCCGGCGCCAGCGTCGGACGCCGACGCCAAGTGGGGCCGGTTCGAGCTGGGCAGCACCAGCACGACCAACGAGTCCGGCGAGCACGTGACCTTGACGGTGACGCTGCGCGACGGCGACTCGGTGTCGAAGGCCACCGGCGAGGGCAACGGCCCGATCGCGGCGTTCTTCGACATCCTGAACGCCCGCGGCATCAACGCGCACCTCTACGACTACTCGCAGCACACGCTCTCCGCGAGCGAGTCGGCGTCGGCGGCGGCCTACGTCGAGCTGGACGTGGACGGCGTGCGCCTGTGGGGCGTCGGCATCGACGCGGACACGACCACCGCCTCCTTCAAGGCCGTCGTCTCCGCGGTCAACCGCGCCGTGCGCGCCTCCTCCGGCCACGCCTCCGAGGCCGAGCTGGTCGGCGCGTAACCGTCCCGGCATCCGTCGCCCGTCACGAGGGGAGGAGCTCCGGCCATTCCGGCCGTGAATCTCCTCCCTTCGTCGCGTTCGGGCCGGGATCGGGTGCAGAGTCCTCCGTAATCGACGGGTCGGGCCCTCAGGCGTCCGGCTTGTCGATGCGGTAGCGCGGGATGGCGCCGGTGTCGGTGCGCTCGAACGTGCGCTCGTCGCTCGGGCGGCGGCCGAAGGCCATCCAGCGGGGTGTGCGGATGCGGCCCAGTTCGCGCTGCTCCGGCAGGCTCCAGCCGAACCGCACCGCCAGCAGCCGGATGATCAGCGTCACGATCACGCACACCAGCGCCGCGATCGTGGCCGGGACGCCGAGGTCCACCAGCACGACCAGCACCACCGTCCCCGCGCCGGCCGCGACCGCGTACAGCGACCCGACGTGCATGAGCGCGATGGGCAGGTTGAGCAGCACATCGCGGAGGATCGAGCCGCCGACCGCCGACACCACCCCCACGAACACCGCCGGCACCTCCGGCAGCCCGAGCGCCAGCGCCTTGGTCGCGCCGATCGCGCCGAAGAGCCCGATCGTCAGCGCGTCCAGGAAGGTGATGATCGGGTCCAGCCGCCGGAACAGCCGGATCAGCAGCATCCCGACCAGCGCGGCGACGACGGTGGCCGGCAGGTACCAGTTGGACTGCAGCGCCACCGGCGTCACGTTGAGCACCAGGTCGCGGAGCAGACCGCCGCCGACCCCGGTCGCGACGCCGATGATCGCCACGCCGAGCAGGTCGAGCCTGCGGTCGCGGAAGCCGGAGGCGAACATGGCGCCCTGCAGGCTGCCGACGCCGACGGCCACCAGGTCGCCCCAGAGGGGAATCGAGAAGGCGGCGGTTGTCACCTGACACTTGTATCACGCGGGATACTGGAGTCGTGCCTGTCTACCGTGATGAAGCCGTCGTGCTCCGCACCCACAAGCTGGGGGAAGCCGACCGCATCGTCACCATGCTCAGCAGGCAGCACGGCAAGATCCGCGCGGTCGCCAAGGGCGTGCGGCGCACGGCGTCCAAGTTCGGGTCCCGGCTGGAGCCGTTCATGGTCGCGGATGTGCAGCTGTACGAGGGCCGCAGCCTCGACGTGATCACCCAGGCCGAGACGCTCGGTGCCTACGGCGCGCTGATCGCAGACGACTACGCGAGCTACACCGCCGCGAACGCGATGGTGGAGACGGCGGACCGGCTGACCGATGCCGAGGCGTCGCTCCAGCAGTACCTGCTGCTCGTCGGCGCGCTGCGGTCGCTGTCCCGGCACGAGCACGGCGCCGGGCTGACGCTCGACTCGTATCTGCTGCGCGCGCTGTCCCTGGCGGGCTGGGCGCCCAGCTTCCTGGACTGCTCGCGCTGCGGCACCCCCGGCCCGCACGACCAGGTCGTCGTCCAGCTCGGCGGCGTCGTCTGCCCGGACTGCGCACCGCAGGGTGCGCCGCGCGTCGACGCGCAGACGATCGGACTGCTCGGCGCCCTCCTCAGCGGCGACTGGGAGACCGCGGAGGCGGCGGACGATGCCACCCGGTCGAAGGCGAACGGCATCGTCGCCGCGTACACCCAGTGGCACCTCGAACGCGGCCTGCGCTCCCTGCAGCATGTCCAGCACGATCAGAAGGCGAGTGGATGACCCCCAAGCCGTACACGCACAAGGACGCGGTCGCGTACCGCCCCGTGGACTGGACCGGCGTCTACCCGCCCGCGTTCCCGCCCAGCGCCGTCCCCGAGCACGTCGCGATCGTGATGGACGGGAACGGCCGGTGGGCGAACCGGCAGGGGCTGACCCGCATCGAGGGGCACCGCGCCGGGGAGGCGTCGCTGCTGGATGTGGTGGCCGGCGCCATCCAGGTCGGCGTGAAGCACCTCAGCGTGTACGCGTTCTCCACGGAGAACTGGAAGCGGTCGCCGGACGAGGTCCGGTTCCTGATGGGCTTCAACCGCGAGGTGCTGCACCGCAGGCGCGACCAGCTCAACGAGTGGGGCGTGCGCGTCCGCTGGGCCGGCCGCAAGCCGCGGCTGTGGTCCTCGGTCATCAAGGAGCTGCAGTACGCGGAGCGGCTGACCGCTGGCAACGACGTGCTGACGCTGACGATGTGCGTGAACTACGGAGGGCGCACCGAGATCGCCGACGCCGTCCGCGGCATCGCGGAGGAGGTGGCCGCCGGCCGGCTGAAGCCGTCCGCGGTGGGGGAGAAGACCATCCAGCGCCACCTCTACCTGCCGGACATGCCGGACGTCGACCTGTTCGTGCGCAGCTCGGGGGAGCAGCGCACCAGCAACTTCCTGCTCTGGCAGAGCGCGTACGCCGAGATGGTGTTCCTGGACCGGCTCTGGCCGGACTTCAGCCGCACCGACCTGTGGGAGGCGATCGACCTGTTCGCGCGCCGCAACCGGCGCTTCGGCGGCGCGGTGGACGCGCCGGATCCGGCGGACGCCGCCCGGCTCGCGGAATAGTTGCAGCACTGCACGATGTTGACCTCGGTGTGAGCGAACCCATCAAGATCGACATCTGGTCCGACATCGCGTGCCCGTGGTGCTACATCGGCAAGCGCAAGTTCGAGGCGGGCAGCGGCCTGTTCGCGGGCGGCGGCGATGGCCGTGGCGTCGAGGTCGAGTACCACTCCTTCGAGCTGTCGCCGGACACCCCCGTCGACTTCGACGGCAGCGAGGTGGACTTCCTCGCCGGCCACAAGGGCATGCCGGCCGGCCAGGTCCAGCAGATGCTCGAGCGCGTCACCGGGATCGCGGCCTCCGTCGGCCTCGACTACGACTTCGACAAACTCAAGCACACCAACACGGTGAAGGCCCACGAGCTGCTGCACTTCGCGAAGGCGAACGGCAAGCAGCTGGAGCTGGCCGAGCGGCTGTTCCGCGCCTACTTCGTCGAGGGCGGTCATGTCGGCCGCGCCGAGGACCTCGCGGATCTGGCCGCCGAGGTGGGCCTCGACCGCGACGCCGCCCTCGCCGCGCTGGAGTCGGGCGAGTACCTGGAGGCGGTCCGCGACGACCAGCGCACGGCGGCCGAGTTCGGCATCAACGGCGTCCCCTTCTTCGTGATCGAAGGCAAGTACGGCGTGTCCGGCGCGCAGGACGCGCAGACGTTCGCCCAGGTCCTCGAGCAGGTCTGGTCCGAGCGCGAGGAGGTGTCAGCATGACCGGCGGGCCGTCCCTGATCCCGCTGGGCGACCCCGCGGCCGTCGTCTGCGACGGCGACAGCTGCGAGCTCCCGCCCGCGGCGACGCCAGAGTAGGCCGCTCAGAGGGGACCGGACACGCCGCGGGCTTGACCGTCTCACGGCGTGTCCAGTCCCCCCTGTGTGAGCGCCGTTTGGATGCGGTGGAGGGCGACGCGGGCGCGGCCGGCCAGGTGGCTGCGGTTGATCCGCAGAACCGTCCAACCGTGCGACTGGAGTGCCCATACCCTGTCGATGTCGACGCGGTACTGACGCTCGTCTGTGCGGTGATGATCGCCGTCGTACTCGATGATGATCCGCTGCGCGGGGTAGACAAGGTCCCCGTGCAGCATCCGAGCGCCGACATCGACCGGGTGGTTGACCAGCGGTTCCGGAAGCCCGGCATCGACGATCGCGAGGCGGAGGATGGACTCCATGGGCGAGTCGGTGCGGGCACGAACCCGAGGGAGCGCTGCACGCAGGCGTTGGACGCCCACGCGGCGTGCCGACGCATGAACGGCGTCTGCGAGCGCTCCGAGGGTCGTCAGGGGATCGTGTCTGCGAAGGCAGGAGTCGGCGGCGACGATCAGCTCGGCCACCGTCAGCTCGGCCGCGAGCTGGCACCAGACCTCGCAGGCTGGCGGCACCCTGCACCCGTCCACGATCGCAGTGTTACCCGCCTCGAGGGCGAGCCGGTGCCCGACGATGCCACCGCCTCGCGGAGTACGCCCGGATGCGGTGCTGGCGATGTGCAACCGGTCTGGGGTGACCACCCGCGGCGGCACCACGATGCCGAGAAGGTGCGCCGCCGTCGCATGGCTGAAACACTGCGACGGAGGCATTCGCGCCGCGTACACGCGGCAGCGTGCGTGGAGTCCAGCGTCGTACTCGGCACGAGCCGCCCGAGTCCCCCGGTACGGTGCGATCAAGTCCGAGCGGCGCAAGCGCCCCGCCGGCACGCCACCTTCGCGGGCGGCGCGGGTGGAGAATCCGTCGAGTGGCAGGTGGTCGGGGAGCGGAGCGGGTGTCGGCATGCCTCACCATGGCACCCTCGTGCAACGGTTCCCCCGTTATCCACAGGCCGGCTTTCACAGAGGGGGCGCGAGGCGCCGTTTGCACTGAGGGGGCGCGGCGTGTCGTGCCCCCGGCGGGCTACTCGGGGTCGGTGATGTCGGCCACGGTGGCGTCGAAGGCGGCGACCAGAGCGTCGGCGTCGACGAAGAGCGAGTAGCCGTGCGCTCCGGCGCCCATCGAGACGGTGCGGCCGGGGATGCTGGCGTCGGCGACGACCGGCCACGCCGTCGTGCTGCCGAACGGCGTGATGGTGCCGCGCTCGTAGCCGGTCGCGGCCAGCGCGACGGACGCGTCCGGCAGCTGCAGCTTGTTCACCGACAGGACGCGGCGCAGCTTCGGCCAGGAGATCTTGCGACCGCCGGGGACCAGCGCGAACACGAAGGTGTCGTCGCTGCGCTTGACCACGAGCGTCTTCACGATGTCCGATGGCTGGATTCCCAGCAGACTCGCGGCCTCCTCCAGGCTGCGGGCGGCCGGTCGTTCGACGATCCGGATCTCGACGCCCCGCGCACGGGCATCGGCCTCGACGCGGGCGCGACCGTCGGCGGCGTCGGCGGGCGCCGAGTCCTCCACAGCCGACGACTCGCGCACGACATCCACAGGTTCCGGGCTCTCGGACATGCACCGCCGCGCTTTCTGGGAGAATCGAATCAGATGTCTACTACCGCCACTTTCACTCCCGGTGCCACTCTAACGGGCACCACGCCGTCGTCGCGGCTGTCCATCGGACCGCTCGCGCTCGACGTTCCCGTCGTGCTCGCGCCGATGGCGGGCATCACGAACACCGCCTTCCGCCGGCTCTGCCGCGAGTTCGGGGCCGGCCTCTACGTCAGCGAGATGATCACCTCGCGCGCGCTCGTCGAGCGGACGCCGGAGTCGCTGCGGCTCATCACGCACCACGAATCGGAGACGCCGCGCAGCATCCAGCTCTACGGCGTCGACCCGAAGACGGTGCGCGAGGCCGTCACCATGCTCGTCGCGGAGGACCGCGCCGACCACATCGACCTCAACTTCGGCTGCCCGGTGCCCAAGGTCACGCGCAAGGGCGGGGGAGCGGCCCTGCCGTGGAAGCTCACGCACTTCCGCGAGATCGTGGAGGGCGCCGTCGCGGCCGCCGGGAGCATCCCGCTCACGGTCAAGATGCGCAAGGGCATCGACAGCGACCACCTCACCTACATCGAGGCGGCGAAGGCCGCGGAGGGCGCGGGCGTCGCGTCGATCGCCCTGCACGCCCGCACCGCCGCCGAGTTCTACTCCGGGCACGCCGACTGGTCGGCGATCGCGAAGCTCAAGGAGACGATCACCGGGACGCCGGTGCTCGGCAACGGCGACATCTGGTCGGCGGCGGACGCCATCCGGATGGTCGAGGAGACCGGGTGCGACGGCGTCGTGGTCGGCCGCGGCTGCCTCGGCCGGCCGTGGCTGTTCGGCGACCTGGCCGCCGCGTTCCGCGCCCGCGCCGGCGAGATCAGCGCGGAGGAGGCGGAGCGCGCTCAGGCGCACCCGACGCTCGGACAGGTGGCCGCGACGTTCCGCAGGCACGCCGAGCTGCTCGTCGAGTTCTTCGAGAGCGAGGAGCGCGGCTGCCGCGACATCCGCAAGCACGTCGCGTGGTACTTCAAGGGCTACCCGGTCGGCGGCGACCTGCGCGCGAGCCTGGCGACGGTGGACACGCTGGCGCACCTGGACGACCTGCTCGCCACCCTCGACTGGGACCAGGAGTACCCGGGCGAGGCGGCGGAGGGCCAGCGCGGGCGCGCCGGCTCGCCCAAGAAGCCGGCGCTGCCGGAGGGCTGGCTGAACAGCCGCGAGCTGGACGGCGCATCCCGCGCCGAGGTCGCCGAGGCGGAGGTGCACAACAGTGGCGGATAGCGCGACGGCCGCCGGGGTGCGGACCGAGTCCGGTCCCGCCGCGGGGTACACGGACCACGACCGGGAGCGGTGGCTGCCCGAGCAGCACTCCAACCGACGCAGCGACTTCGCACGCGACCGCGCCCGGCTGCTGCACTCCAGCGCACTGCGCCGGCTCGCGGCCAAGACCCAGGTGCTCAGTCCGACCGCCGGGCTCGACTTCGCCCGCAACCGGCTCACCCACTCGCTCGAGGTCGCCCAGGTCGGCCGCGAGCTGGCCAACAGCCTCGGGCTGGACCCGGACATCGTGGACACGGCGTGCCTCGCGCACGACATCGGGCATCCCCCGTTCGGCCACAACGGCGAGCGGGCGCTCAACAGCTGGTCCGCCGATATCGGCGGCTTCGAGGGCAACGCGCAGACGCTCCGGCTGCTCACCCGGCTGGAGCCGAAGGTGTTCGGCAGGGACGGGCACCCGTACGGCCTGAACCTCACGCGCGCGAGCCTCGACGCGAGCTGCAAGTACCCGTGGCCCGAGTCGACCTCGGTCGCCGACCCGAGCGGCCGCGCGAAGTTCGGCTTCTACGCGGACGATCACGCGGTGTTCGAGTGGATGCGCGCCGGCGCGCCTGATCGGCAGCGCTGCATCGAGGCGCAGGTGATGGACCTCTCCGACGACATCGCCTACTCGGTGCACGACTTCGAGGACGCGGTGGTCAACGGCTACATCGACGTCGCCGCGCTCGGCAGCCGGGTCGACCACGACGACCTGGTCCGCTCGATGTACGAGTGGGTCGGCGGCGAGTTCAGCCACGACGAGCTGATCGCGGCGTTCGACCGGCTCGACAGCCTGGACATCTGGCTGGAGAGCTGGGACGGCAGCAGGCGCGCCCAGGCGCACCTGAAGAACCTGACGAGCCAGCTGATCGGCCGGTTCGCACACGCGGCGGTGCACGCCACCAAGGAGACCTCCGGCAGGACGGCCCTGTTGCGCTTCGGCGCCGACGTTGTGGTGCCGGCCGGGATCCGCGCCGAGATCGCCGTGCTCAAGGGCATCGTCGCCACGTTCGTGATGTCGCGGAACACCCGCCAGCCGATCTACGCGCAGCAGCGGCAGATCCTCACCACGCTCGCCGACCTGCTGCTCTCGCGTGGTCCCGAGGAGCTCGATCCCGGGTTCCAGGAGGACTGGCGGCTCGCCAGGGACGACGCCGCGCGCAAGCGCGTCGTGGTCGACCAGGTGGCGAGCCTGACCGACCAGTCCGCGCTCAGCTGGTACGAGCGGCTCGTTCAGCACTGAGGCGCGCAGCCGAGCGGCGTGCGGGCTTGAAACCCGGGGCCGCGTGCAGAATGCTTGAGGAACGGCATCGGAGGGAGACGCATGAGCACCGCACAGCCACCGTCGGACGGCGACCGGCCCGCTGAGGGTCAGGAGGCCGCACCGGAGACGGTGGCGCCCGAGGCCGTGACCCCACCCGCCGCCAAGCGGGCACCCGCGAAGCGCACGCCGCGCGCCGGGGCGTCCGCGACGTCCTCGCCCGCTGCCGGCGGCTCGCGTGCGGGAACCGGCCGGACGACGGCCGCCCGCGGCGCCGCCGCGAAGAAGCCGGAGGACGCCGAGCTGCCCGCCAAGCGCACGCCGGCCCCGCGCAAGCGCTCGACGGCGAAGACCCCGATCTCGCCCGCGGGCGAGGCGCCGGAGATCCTGGACGCGATGCTCGGGAAGACGACCCCGACGGCGGACACGTCCTCGTCGCCCGCGGAGCCGGTTCCGACGGAGCAGGACGCGACCGTCGACACCGCGGCCCAGACCGCCGTGCTGCCGACCGCGAGCGAGTTCTACGCCGCCGGCACGACGACCGGGGCCGATGCGGCCGAGATGGATGCAGCCGCGACGACGCCCCCGACCCAGACGACCGAGGTGCTGAACCCCGCGGAGGCGGTCGCTGCGAACCAGGCTGATGAGGCTGCTCCGGTCGATGCCGCGCAGCCGGCCCCTGTGGCCGCGTCCGCCGAAGTCCCTGCTGCCGCGTCCGCCGAAGTCCCTGCTGCCGCGTCCACCGAAGTCCCTGCTGCCGCATCCACCGAGGTGCCCGCAGCCGCGCCCACCGAGGTGCCCACGGCGGGCGCCGCGTCGACGCCAACGGCCCCCACCGCCCCGAGCGCGGAGGACGAGGCGCACGCCGCGGGCTACCGCAGCGTCAACGACATCGCGGACCGCCTGGACGACTCGCGGTTCTTCTCGTCGCTGTTCGACTTCACGTTCACCTCCTACGTGACCCGCAAGCTCGCCGGTCCGGTGTACGTGGTCGGGCTGGTGCTGATCGGGCTCGGCATCGTCGTCGGGTTCGCCAACAGCCTGGGCATCGCCATCGCGACCAACTCGCCCGTCGGCGCGTTCGTGTTCCTGCTCGGTGTGCTCGTGACGCTCGTCGCGGCCGTCCTCAGCGTCCTGCTGCTGCGCGTCACGATCGAGGTCTTCTGCGCCATCATCGAGATCGCGCAGAACACCAGGGGCCGCAGACGCCCGCCGCGGTGACGCTCACGACGACCCCCGCGGCGATGGACGTCGGTCCGGCTCACTAGAATCGAAGGCATGGCCGGCCGGATTCGACAGAGCGACATCGAAGAGGTCAAGGCCCGCACCAACATCGCGGACATCATCGGCGACTACGTGAGCCTGAAGCCCGGCGGCGTCGGCTCGCTCAAGGGTCTCTGCCCGTTCCACGACGAGAAGAGCCCGAGCTTCAACGTCCGGCCCGGCGTCGGCCGCTACCACTGCTTCGGCTGCGGCGAGGGCGGCGACGTCTACGAGTTCCTGGTGAAGCTGGACCACGTGTCCTTCACCGAGGCCGTCGAGCGGCTGGCGGGCCGGATCGGCTACCAGCTGCACTACGAGGAGGGCGGAGGAGGCCCGAGCGAGTCCGGCGGCAACCGCGCGCGGCTGCTCGCCGCCAACTCCGCCGCCGAGGAGTTCTTCCGCGACCAGCTGAGCACGCCCGGCGCCGATCCGGGACGCCGGTTCCTCGGCGAACGCGGCTTCGACGCGGCCGCCGCCGCGCACTTCGGCGTGGGGTACGCCCCGAAGAGCTGGGACGAGCTGACGAAGCACCTGCGCTCCAAGGGCTTCACGCCGGAGGAGCTGCTCGCCGCCGGGCTGGTCTCGCAGCGCGACCGCGGCGTCTACGACCGGTTCCGCGGCCGGCTGGTGTGGCCGATCCGCGACGTGACGGGCCAGACCATCGGCTTCGGCGCCCGCCGGCTGCTCGAGGACGACAACGGCCCCAAGTACCTCAACACGCCGGAGACGCCCGTCTACAAGAAGGCCCAGGTGCTCTACGGCCTCGACCTCGCCAAGCGCGACATCTCCCGCAACGACCAGGTGGTCGTCGTGGAGGGGTACACGGATGTGATGGCGTGCCACCTCGCCGGCATCACCACCGCCGTTGCGACCTGCGGCACCGCGTTCGGCGTCGACCACATCAAGGTCATCCGCAGGATCATGGGCGACGACAACAGCTCCGGTTCCGTCATCTTCACGTTCGACCCGGACGCGGCCGGTCAGAAGGCGGCGGCGCGCGCGTTCGGCGAGGAGCAGCGATTCTCCGCCCAGACCTACGTCGCCGTCGGCCCGGACGGGCTCGACCCGTGCGACCTGCGGCTCACGAAGGGCGACGACGCGGTGCGCCGGATGATCGACGCGAAGAAGCCGATGTTCGAGTTCATGATCCGCCAGGTGGTGGAGCGCTACGACCTCGACTCGGTCGAGGGCAGGATGTCGGCGCTGCGGGCCGGAGCGCCGATCGTCGCCTCGATCCGCGACCCCGCCTCGCAGAACGGCTACACGCGCGAACTCGCGCGGCTCTCCGGCGCCGACCTGCAGGACGCCGTCCGCGCCGTCCGGTCCGCCCAGCGCGGCGTGCGCGGCGACGCCCAGAACCGCGGCCAGCGCCAGCAGCCCGGCCAGGACCGGCCGTACGCGGACGCGCAGGACGCGGGGGCTCCGGAGGCCGCCGTCGCGCACATCCGCCCCGCCGACCTGACCGACCCGACGCAGCGCACCGAGCGCGAGAGCCTGATGGTGCTGCTCCAGCTCCCGGGCGAGGTGGGCGCGGAGCGCGCAGCACGCGCCGTGCAGGTGCCGTTCGTGAACCCGACGCACGCCGTGGTGAAGGACGCGATCGCCAGCCAGCTGGCGACCATCGACCAGCCGGGATGGGTGGACCGGGTGCTCGCGGAGGTCCCCGCCGCGTACGCGTCCACCGTCAACGGGCTCGCCGTCGCCGCGCTGCCGCAGGCGGCGGGCGAGGCCGGCCGCTACGCCCGCTCGATCCTCGACGGGCTCATCGACAGGGACCTGCTGCGCGAGAAGGCGGAGCTGACCGGGCGGCTGGCCCGCACCGATCCCGCCGAGACCGAGCTGCGCCGCTCGCTGCAGACCGCTCTCGCGTCGATCGACCGCGAGCGGATGCGCCTGCGCGGCGAGTAGCACGGCACCGGCGCGACGCGAGCGCGCCACGACGGATTCCGCACCCGATTGCGCGAACGAGCGCGGGATTGTTGCGCGGAGGTAAAGATCTCGGCTCGATTCCTCACCGAATGCATGGAATACCAGCGTTTCATGCTAGGACAGTCCTACGCGATCCGGCGATGGCGCTCTTCCCGTGCGCCCACGCCGCGTCAGTGTCCCCACACCAGGAAGAGGTAATCGGATATGAGATCCGCACACATCGGCGGCCGGCGCCTGCTCGCCGTGTCGGCCGCGTTCGCGGCCGCGGCGCTGGTGCTCGCCGGCTGCTCCGGGAGCAACAACAACAGCTCCGGGGGAGGCGGCGGCACCCTGACCGTCGGCACGACCGACAAGATCACGTCGATCGACCCCGCCGGCTCGTACGACAACGGCTCGTTCGCGGTGATGAACCAGGTCTACCCGTTCCTGCTGAACAGCCCGTACGGCAGCCCCGACGTCAAGCCGGACATCGCCGAGAGCGCGAAGTTCACCTCGCCGACCGAGTTCACGGTCAAGCTCAAGCCGGACCTCAAGTTCGCCAACGGCCACCCGCTGACCTCGGAGGACGTCAAGTTCACCTTCGACCGCCAGCTGAAGATCAACGACCCGAACGGTCCCGCCTCGCTGCTCGGCAACCTGGACAGCGTGAGCACGCCGGACAAGACCACGGCCGTCTTCAAGCTCAAGGTGCCGAACGACCAGACCTTCGCGCAGGTGCTCTCCAGCCCCGCCGGCCCGATCGT
>NZ_JBQCGZ010000126.1:0-3277 GCF_051955155.1 Leifsonia sp. | reverse complement strand
TGCTCCGCAGCCGCGGTACCGCCGTGGCCCTGCACGTCGACGGGCTCGAGTGGAAGCGCGACAAGTGGGGCAAGTGGGGGCGTCGCTACTACCGCATGGCGGAGCAGTTCGCGGTCCGGGAGGCGGACGCGCTGATCGCCGACGCCCGCGGTATCGCCGACTACTACGACGACGAGTTCGGGATCCCCACGGAGCTGATCAGCTACGGCTGCCGGATCCTCACGAACACCCCGACCGACGCGATCGAGGACCTCGGGCTCGTCCCCGGTCAGTTCCACCTCGTCGTCGCCCGCTTCGAGCCGGAGAACCACGTCGACGTGATCGTCGAGGGCTACCACCGGTCCAATGCCACGATGCCGCTCGTCGTCGTGGGCTCGGCGCCCTACTCCGCCGCCTACACGGACGCGATCGGTGCCATCGCGAAGCGCGACCCCCGCATCCGGCTGCTCGGCGGCGTCTGGGACCAGCGGGTGCTCGACCAGCTCTACGCGCACGCGGCCAGCTACGTGCACGGTCACTCGGTGGGCGGTACCAACCCGTCGCTGCTGCGCGCCATGGGCGCCGGCACCGCGATCGTCGGATGGGACGTCGTCTTCAACCGCGAGGTCGCCGGCACCGCAGGCTCCTACTTCTCCTCGCCCGCCGAGGTGAGCCGCTGCATCGAGGAGGTCGAGCGCTACCCGGGACGGTTCCGGGACATCGGCGAGCTGATGCAGGAGCGCGCCCGCGCCCGCTACAACTGGGACTCGGTCACCGAGGCCTACGAGGCCCTCGCCGCCAAGCTGGCCCGCGGGTACACCACCCGCGGCATGAGCTCGGGCCGTCGGACGCAGTCCGCCTGGTCCGTGGAGCAGCCGGTCGGGGTGGAGATCGGCCGTGGCTGACCGGGCCGGTCGGCCCGGTTCCGTCGCCACGGCGCTGATCGCGCACCCGGGCGCGGAGCTGTACGGCTCCGACCGCGTGATGCTCGAGACGGTCGCCGCGCTCGTCGAACGGGACTGGCGCGTCGTGGTCGCGGTTCCCTCGGAGGGCCCGCTGATCGCCGAGGTGCGGCGACTCGGCGCCGAGGTCGTCCTGCTCGCGGCCCCGGTGCTGCGCAAGAGCGTCGTGAAGCCGCGGAACCTCCCCGGGTTCCTCGGCGGCTCGGCGACGGCGTGGGCACGGATCGGGCGGCTGCTGAAGCGGCTCCGGCCCGACGTCGTCTACGTGTCGACGCTCACCGTGCCGCTGTGGATCGCCACGGCCCGGGCACGCAGGATCCCGGTGATCGCCCACGTGCACGAGAGCGAGCGGCAGGCGCCGAACGTCGTGCGGGCCGCCATCGCCGCGCCACTGCGCCTCGCCGACCGGATCCTCGTCAACAGCGCGTTCAGCCGCGACAGCCTGACGGAGGTGACGCCGACCCTCTACGGGAGCTCCACGGTCGTCTACAACGGCGTCGCGGGTCCTGCCGCGGCGCCGGAGGCGCGCCCGGAGCTGGTCGACGGCCTGCGCATCGTCTACGTCGGCCGGCTGTCGCCGCGCAAGGGCGTCGACGTCGCGGTCGACGCGCTCCGGATCCTCCGCGAGCGCGGCGTCGAGGCGCGCCTCGATCTCGTGGGCGCGGTGTTCACCGGCTACGAGTGGTACGAGCAGCAGCTGCGCGACCAGGTCGACCGCGCCGGACTCACGGATCGGGTCGTGTTCCACGGCTTCCAGTCGTCCGTGTGGAATGCCCTCGAGCGGTCCGACGTCGCCGTGGTGCCGTCCCGGCTCGAGGAGCCGTTCGGCAACACCGCCGTCGAGGCCGTGCTCGCCGGCCGCCCCGTCGTCGTCAGCGCGATCGGCGGCCTGGCGGAGGCGATCGACGGCTTCGCCTCCGCCATCTCGGTCGATGCGGACGACCCGGTCGGACTGGCCGACGCCCTGCAGCGGGTCGCGGTGAACTGGTCGACGTTCCGCCGCACCGCGGCCACCTTCGCTCCCATCGCGGCGCACCGCTACGCGACCGACGGCTACCGCCGCCGCGTCGCGGACGAGATCGCCCGCACCGCCCACCTCTCCTCCGAGCACGCGCTCGCCTCCTGACCGCTCCCCCGACTTCAGAGGACCCTCAGTGACCGACTCCCCCCTGCGTATCGGCTACGCCGCCGGCGCCTTCGACCTCTTCCACATCGGCCACCTCAACCTGCTCCGCCACGCGAAGGCGGAGTGCGACGTGCTGATCGCCGGCGTCGTCTCCGACGAGATGCTGCAGCTGACGAAGGGCATCATCCCCGTCATCCCGCTCGCGGAGCGGATGGAGATCGTCAGGCACATCTCCTACGTCGACCGGGTGCACGCGGAGGTGGTGCCGGACAAGCTCGACACCTGGAAGGAGGTGCGGTTCACGCACTTCTTCAAGGGCGACGACTGGCGCGGCACTGAGAAGGGCCTGCGCCTGGAGCGCGAGTTCGCCGCCGTCGGGGTGGAGGTCGTGTACTTCCCGTACACGATGTCGACCTCGTCGACCGTACTGCGCCGCGCCCTCGCCGCACTGAACGGCGAGGGCGAGCGCGTCACCGGCTGACCCGGCTCAGCCGCACTTCGCCTGCGTCAGCGTGACCGGCACCGGCCGCACCTTCGGCGTGTGGCTGACGGCGACCGTCTTGCTGGTGTCGGTGCCGCCGGTGAACACGCCCTTGACGGTAACTGTGCTCGCCGCGGGGATGGTGATGCTCACGACCCCGACCGGGCGCCCGTACATGTGGCCCTGCACCGCCGGCCGACGGATGCTCTCCCCAGTCGCGGAGTAGATCGTGTTGTACTCCGGGAGCAGGTTGTTGCCCCAGGTCACCTTCTGGCCGTCGATGTAGACCGCGCTGAGCTTGGCGCCGACCGGCCCGTAGAGCTGCACCCACTGGCGGTCGCCGCCGAACGGGATCTTCGACATGGCGGCCAGCACGTACGGCGTCAGCGTGTACGCCTTCGCCAGCGTGAGCGTGTTGGTGACCTTCGCCGTAACCGTGTACTTCGGCGTCGGCTTGCAGGTGTTCGTCGAGACGTCCACGGTCTCGTTCATGTAGTAGCTCATCTTGGACGTGGAGTCGTCGTTGTTGTAGACGCCGACCGTCGTCGCCTTCGTGTTGTCCGCCGGCAGCATGGTGCCCATCGGCGACGTCATGATCAGCTTCTCCTCGTCCGACCGGACGCTCCACATCTTCAGGCGCTGGTCCTGGAGCATCGGCGTCAGCTGCGCGACGTAGGCCTTCGGTGAGCCCTGGCCGTGCGTGACCGCGTCGAAGATGGACTTCGCGGC
>NZ_JBQCGZ010000125.1:0-7342 GCF_051955155.1 Leifsonia sp. | reverse complement strand
CAAGGACAAGCTGACGGAGATGGGTCTGTCGCTGAAGGACTCGGTCCCCGGGTTCGACGGCGCCCACTTCTACAGCGGGTACGACGAGGACGAGTCCACCACCATCTGAGGCTTGTCGCTCGAGAACGCCATCAGACCTTTTTCAACACTGGAGATAACCGATCATGCCTAAGCCCACCAAGGGCCCCCGCCTCGGGGGCGGCCCCGCGCACGAGCGTCTTCTGCTCGCCAACCTGGCTGCCGCGCTGTTCACCCACAAGAGCATCAAGACGACGGAGACCAAGGCCAAGCGCCTGCGTCCCTACGCCGAGCGTCTGATCACGTTCGCGAAGCGCGGCGACCTGCACGCCCGCCGTCGCGTGCTGTCCGTGATCCAGGACAAGGCCGTCGTGCACGAGCTCTTCACCGAGATCGCGCCGCTGGTCGCCGAGCGTGAGGGCGGCTACACCCGCATCACCAAGCTCGGTTACCGCAAGGGCGACAACGCGCCGATGGTGCAGATCGAGCTCGTGCTCGAGCCCGTCGCCCCGAAGGCCAAGCCGGCCAAGAAGGCCGCCGCCCCGAAGGCCGCTCCGGTCGAGGAGGCCCCGGTCGAGGAGACCGCCGCCGAGGAGACCGCGTCCGAGGAGACCACGGCCGCCGAGGCCGAGGTCGTCGAGGAGGCCACCGGCGACGAGACCGCCGCGGAGGAGACCACCGCGGAGGCCGAGGCCGAGAAGGCCTGACGCCCGTCAGCACACGAAGGCCCCGCATCCATCCGGATGCGGGGCCTTCGTCGTTCCCGGCGGACCTCGTAGGCTGGCCGGATGCACGAGAACTCCGGCACCGAGCTGTCCCCGCTGCGCGAGCGCGTGTCCGCTCCGCCGACGCACCGGCCCGCGCATCCCCTGGTCGCCGAGTGGCGCCCGGCGACGATGGACGATGTGGACGCGGTGCTCGACGTCGTGCGCGCGATCGACGCCGTCGAGCATCCCAACTACCTCGCGACGCGCGAGGAGGTGGAGGAGGAGCTCGGCTACAGCTTCGTGGACAGGGAGCGCGACACCCTGATCGGCTTCGCGGCGGACGGCCGGCCCGTCGCCGCCGGCATCGTCCTCGAACCGCCGCGGCAGGAGACGCTGGTGCGCGAGTTCCTGAACGGCGGCGTGCATCCCGACTTCTGGGGCCAGGGCATCGGAAGGGAGCTGCTGGCCTGGCAGATCGCTCGCGGACAGCAGAAGCTGGCGGCGTCGGAGAAGCGGTTGCCCGGCTGGATCGTCGGCTACGCGGATGCCCGCGCTCCTCAGCGCGAGCGGCTGCTCCGGCACGCCGGGCTCGAACCGGTACGGTACTTCCTGTCGCTGGAGCGCTCGCTCGCCGAGCCCGTCCCCGAGGTCGTGCCCACCGAGGACGCGCGCATCGTGCCGTACACGACCGAGCTGTCGGCCGCCGTCCACGCCGCGCGCGACGAGGCGTTCCTCGACCACTGGGGCAGCCAGCCGCTCAGCGACGAGCAGTGGGAGACGTTCCTGTCCGGCACGTTCCGGGCCGACGTCTCGTTCGTCGCCCTCGCGGGCGACGAGGTGGCCGGGTTCGTGCTCTGCCAGGTGAACGAGGAGGACTGGGTCAGCCAGGGCTTCACCGGGGCCTACATCTCGATGCTGGGCACGACCCGCGCGCACCGCGGGAAGCGGATCGCGCCCGCGCTGCTCGCCGCGTCGATGACCGCGTGCGCCGCGCTCGGCTGGGAGCGGTCGACGCTCGATGTCGACGCGGAGAACCCGAGCGGCGCGCTGGGTCTCTACACCGGGATGGGCTTCACCGAGACCAACCGCGAGACCGGCCTCATCCTCGCCTACTGACCGGTGCGACCGTGCCCGTTCGGTACGTCTGCGTCCTGCGCGAGCACGGCCGCTCGTACCGACGGGCACAACCGCTACTGGGGGCGCGGGCCGGCCTGGTCCCAGGGGTTCGCCACGCGGACCGTCGAGTGCTCGGCCAGCTGCAGGAGGGCGCGGCGCAGCGCGTCGGCGTAGATCGCCCCGCCGCGCATCCCCG
This sequence comes from Leifsonia sp., assembly GCF_051955155.1. Lineage (NCBI taxonomy): Bacteria > Bacillati > Actinomycetota > Actinomycetes > Micrococcales > Microbacteriaceae > Leifsonia > Leifsonia sp. The sequence goes on along the minus strand of NZ_JBQCGZ010000125.1, from coordinate 5,305 downwards.
GGTGGATCTGGTCGTCGGCGAGCAGGTCGAGGTGCCCGGCGATCGCGCCGTGCCAGTCGGCGACGGCGACGCGGTCGGGATGCTTGGCCGCGAACGCGTCGAGCGTGCTGTTCACGCCGGGCGCCCAGGATCGCGGGGCCTGCACGTTGACCAGGACGAGGCCGCGGCGCGGGCCGAGCTCGTCCAGGACGCGCTCCAGCGTGTCCTCGGAGATGGAGCCGTTGGTCCCGAGCCCGATCACGACGACCGGCCTCAGGGCGTCGGCCTTCGCCGCAGCGGCGATCAGGTCGGGGGCCGTGTGCATCTGCCGGGAGACCACGGCGTCGATGCTGATGCCGGGCAGGCTCTGCTGCAGCGCCGGGGCCGACGCCAGCATCACCGAATCGCCGAACGCCGCGATGTCGGGACCTTGCGCGACCGGGTGCGGGTCGGGCGGTGTGCGAAGCGACGAGCTCGAACCGGGTGACGGCGCGGGGGAGGGCGCGCCCTTCAGCGACGCCGCCCCCTGCTGGATGAAGCGCTCGGCCCCGGTGGCGGTCGGGGCGACCACCATCGCGGCCACGGTCGCGGCCACGAGCCCGGCGGCGACGGCGGTGCCGGCCCACGTCCACAGCCGGGCCGGCCGCGAGACCCGCATCGCCATCCGCACCCGGCGGACGACGCCGCCGAAGCCGTGCCGGCGGATCGGCTGCTCCAGGTAGCGGTACGACAGCAGCGCGGCGGCGACGGAGCAGGCCAGCGCGCCCAGCCCCACGATCAGCGCGGTCTGCGGGTCGTTCTCGTCCGGGATGGCCGCGCACACCAGCACGAACACCGGCCAGTGCCAGAGGTAGAGGCCATACGAGCGGGCGCCCACCCAGCGCAGCGGCGCCGCGTCGAGCAGCCGACCGAGTCCGGAGCCGGGCAGCACGGCGGCGCCGATGGCGAGCGCCGTCGCGACGCTCACCAGCAGCAGTCCGCCGCGGTAGGTGAACGCGGCGTCGTCGTGCATCCCGTAGGCGGCGACGACGATCCCGAGGACGGAGGCGACCCCGAGCGGCGGCAGCCAGCGGCGCGCGAACACCTGGCCTGCGGTCTCGCCCGCGTCCAGGTCGGCGGGCCGCAGCCGGGCGACGAGCAGAGCGAGCGCCGCGCCGAGCGCGAGGCCGAAGCTGTGCGTGTCCGAGCCGAAGTACACGCGGGTCGGGTCGTCGCCCGGCATGGTGAGCACCGCCATCTCGACGGCGGACGCGGCGGCGACCCCGAGCACGATCGCCAGCCGCACACCCCAGTTCCGCACGAGCGCGATCGCGAGCAGGGCGAGCGGCCAGACGAGGTAGAACTGCTCCTCGACCGCGAGGGACCACAGGTTGCGGAACAGCTCGGGCGCGCCCTGCGCGAAGTAGCTGGAGTCGGCGGCGATGGAGAGCCAGTTGGCGCTGAACGTCGACGCGCCGAGGATCTGCCGGGGGAGCCCGACCAGGACGTCCCCGCCGATGGCCAGCGCGATCGCCGAGCAGACCACGACGAGGGCGGCGATCGCCGGCACCAGGCGGCGCACCCGCCGCGTCCAGAACCCGCGCAGGTCGACGCGTCCCGTCTCGCTCCGCTCGCGCAGCAGCAGGCTCGTGATCAGGAACCCGCTGATCACGAAGAAGATGTCGACGCCGATGAAGCCGCCGGGGAGCACCCCGGGGAAGAGGTGGTAGACGAGCACCGTGACCACCGCGATCGCGCGCAGGCCGTCCAACCCCGCGAAGCGGCGGGACGCGGGGGACGGCGCCGGTGCGACGGCGACGGTCGGCTGGACGGTGAGGTGGGTCATCGGGTCTGCGATAGGGTCGGCGGGCACGGAAGCGGCCAGCGTAGCAAGCGCCGCTGACAGCCTTCTCTAGAATCGTGGGATGACCGAACAGGCGACGCGATTCCGGCTCGACATCGCCTACCAGGGCACCGATTTCAACGGCTGGGGGCGCCAGCCCGACCAGCGGACCGTCCAGGGGACGCTGGAGGCGGCGCTCGCGACCATCTTCCGCCGCACGGGCGAGGCGCCGACGCTGACCGTCGCCGGGCGCACCGACGCCGGGGTGCACGCCGCCGGTCAGGTGGCGCACGTCGACCTCGATGCGGACCAGGTGGCCCTGCTGCGCCGACCCCACGGGAAGCGCCCGCCGCTGGAGCCGGAGGACGCGCTGGCCCGCCGCATCAACGGCGTGCTCGGCCCGGTGCCGGACGTCGTCGTGCTGCGCGCGAGCCGGGCCCCGGACGGCTTCGACGCCCGCTTCTCCGCGCTGTGGCGGCGCTACGAGTACCGCGTCGCCGACCGGGCGTCGCTGCGCGACCCGCTGCAGCGGCACCGCACGGCGTGGGTCGCCTCCACCCTGGACGCCGACGCGATGGACCTGGCCGCCCACGGCCTGCTCGGCCTGCACGACTTCGCCAGCTACTGCAAGGCGCGCGAGGGCGCGACGACCATCCGCACCCTCCAGGCGTTCTCGTGGCGCCGGGATGCGGACGGTGTCCTGATCGGGGAGGTCGGCGCCGACGCGTTCTGCCACAGCATGGTGCGCGCGCTCGTCGGCGCGTGCGTCGAGGTGGGCGAGGGCAAGCTCACGCCAGGCGACCTGGTGCGCCTGCGCGACGAGCAGCGCCGCACGAGCGCCTTCAAGGTGATGCCGGCGCGCGGGCTGACCCTGCTCGAGGTCGGTTATCCGGCCGACGCCGAGCTGGCCAGGCGCGCGGAACAGACCAGGGGACTGCGGACGCTCTGAGCGGAGGTCCGGGTCAGCGCACCAGCCCGTTCTCGTGAGCGAACGCCACGAGCTGCACGCGCGAGGTGAGCCCCAGCTTCTGCAGGATGCTGCGCATGTGGCTCTTCACCGTCGCCTCCGTGATGAACGCCGCCTGCCCGGCCTCCGCGTTGCTGAGCCCGCGCGCCGCGAGCAGGAACACCTCCTTCTCGCGGGCGGAGAGCGCGGCGATGGTCTCGGGGCGGGCACGTCGTACGCCTCCTGCGCGGAAGAGGGCCGCCGTCTCCTTCGGTGCGATCACGGCGTGGCCCGCGTGGACGGTGCGGATGGCGGCGAGGAGGAAGTCGGAAGTGGTGTCCTTGAGCACGAACCCGTCGGCGCCGGCGCTCAGGGCTCTCGCGACAGCCTCGTCGCGCTCGAACGTGGTCAGCACGATGATCCGCGGAGCGTCCTCGTCCGTGAGCTCCGCGCGGATGCGCGCGGTCGCGCCGATGCCGTCGAGGACCGGCATCCGCAGATCCATCAGCACGACATCCGGTCGCTCGCGCACCGCCAGTTCGACACCCGCCTCACCGTCGTGAGCCGCGCCCGCGAAATCGAGATCGGACTGGGACTCCAGCAGCATGCCGATGCCGGAGCAGAACAGTGGCTGATCGTCGACGACAGCGACCCTGATGCTCACGCGACGACCGCCTCTGCCGCGGGGATATACGCCGTTACCAGGTACCCGCCGTCGGTCTCGTCCGGACCGGCGTCGAGCCAGCCGCCTGCGAGCCTGGCCCGTTCGCGCATCCCGTGCACGCCGCGACCCCCGGGCTGCGCTGGGGCGGAGGACGGTGCGGCGGGGGAGGAGACGGAGATCGTGAGCCCGCCCCCGCGGCCGTCGAGGGCGACGCGCGCGACACCGTCGCCGCCGTGCTTCAGGGCGTTCGTGAGCGCCTCCTGCACGATCCGGTAGACGGCGAGCCCCTGGGTCGCCGTGAGCCCGCCGGGTTCGCCGAACCGCTCGACGGTCACCGTCAGCCCCGCCGCGCGCATGCGTTCGACCAGCGCATCGATGTCGGCGAGCGACGGCGCCTCCGCCCCGTCCGGGTCGGAGACGAGCCCTTCGATCAGCATGCGCACCTCCGTCAGGGAGGACCGGGCGGGACTCGCGATCGAGGCCAGCGACCGCGACATCTCTTCGGGTCGCACGTCCGCCAGTGCTCTCGCCCCATCCGCCTGCGCGAGGATCACCGAGAGCGAATGGGCCATGATGTCGTGCACGTCCTGCGCGATCCGTTCGCGTTCGCCGGCGATGATCGCCTCGGTCGTTGCTTCGTGGAGCTCGGAGGTCGTCCGGGTGAGCTCGCGCTTGCTAGCGGCACCGGCGACGGCGATGCTCGCGAGCGCACCGACGCTCCACGCGGCCGCGCACAGCAGGATGCACCAGACGAAGAGCGGGATTCGCTCCGGTATCCGCCATCCGTACGCCGCCAGGAGGCCGGCGGCGGCAACGCCGACGAAGAGCGCGAAGACCGCGGTGACGGCACGAAGAGCGGGCCGTGCCGACATCGCGACCCCGACGATCACGAGCAGAAGACCGAGGTAGACCGCCTGCCCCGGCTCGGCGAACACGGCCTGGGGGAAGATCAGCTGGCCGACGAGGACGGCGACGACGATCGCCATCGCCGCCGAGGGGAGGCGCCGGCACAGGGCGATCGCCACGGCGACCAGTGCAAGAGCCGTCCACCAGGGGAGCTGCGCGGCCAGCGTCCCCGGGACGAGCTGGTGACGTCCGACCTCTCCCATCGACCAGAGCAGCAGGAACAGTGCGGCGACGATCAGATCGATGGTGAGCTGATGGCGGAGCAGGAGCGCTTTCATGGTCATAACCTAGAAGCGGTCATGGTCTGGCCCGGCCATCCCGGCCCCGTTTTCATCCCCAGGGCGGACCCCACCCCTCCGCAGGGCCGGCCCGGTTTGACCGGCCCGGGCGTGTCGCGTACGATTGACCTTTGGTGTCCGCGCCTCCTGCGGTGCGGCACGCGAACGTGAGCCCTCCACCGGCTTCGGTTCCCGCCTTGTCGAGACGCGAACCCCCATCGGAGTGGGATTCACGAACTCCTCCGTTCGATATAGAAAGCAGCCACTACTGTGACGCGCACTTACTCCCCGAAGGCAGACGAGATCCAGCGCGACTGGGTCATCATCGACGCGACCGACGTCGTGCTCGGCCGTCTCGCCAGCCACACCGCCGCGCTGCTGCGCGGCAAGCACAAGGCGACCTTCGCCCCCCACATGGACATGGGCGACTTCGTCATCATCGTCAACGCCGACAAGGTGGCCCTCACCGGTCAGAAGGCGGCGCAGAAGAAGGCCTACCGCCACTCCGGTTACCCGGGCGGCCTCAAGGCCACCACGTACTCCGAGCTCCTGGAGAAGAACCCGGTGCGCGCCGTCGAGAAGGCCGTCCGCGGGATGCTGCCGAAGAACTCGATCGGCCGCGCCCAGCTCCGCAAGCTGAAGGTCTACGCCGGCAGCGAGCACCCGCACGCCGCCCAGCAGCCGAAGCAGTACACGCTCGGCCAGGTCGC
>NZ_JBQCGZ010000124.1:0-56211 GCF_051955155.1 Leifsonia sp. | reverse complement strand
AGGTTCGCCATCGAGGCCAGCTGGGTCAGGGGCTGGGTGAACTGCCGGGAGTACTGGATGAAGGCCTGGACGTCGCCCAGGGTCATGGCGCCGGTGGCGACCCGCAGGCCGCCGACGACGGCGATGAGCACGTAGGAGAGGTACGAGACGAAGTTCATCGCCGGCATGATCATGCCGGACACGAACTGCGCATCGACCGTCGACTTCCACAGCGTCCCATTGCGCTTGTCGAACTCCTCCAGCATGACCGCGTCACGGCCGAACGCGCGCACCAGCTCCAGGCCGGAGTAGGACTCCTCGATGTGCCCGTTCAGCGCACCGGTCGAGCTCCACTGCTGCTTGAACAGCTTCTGCGAGCGTGTGCCGATGACCCCGGCGATCACGCCGGAGAGCGGGATGGAGATCAGCGCGATGAGCGCGAGTTGCCAGGAGACGATGAACATCATGATGCCGATGCCGATCACCATCAGGACCGACTGGATCAGCTGCGAGAACGCCTGCTGCAGCGCGGTCTGGATGTTGTCGACGTCGTTCGTGACGCGCGACATCAGGTCGCCGCGCTGCCGGGTGTCGAAGTAGCTGAGCGGGAGCCGGTTCAGCTTGGTCTCGACGTCCGCGCGCAACCGGTAGACCACGCGCATCACCAGCGCGTTCAGGATGTAGCCCTGCCACCACTGCAGCAGCGAGGCCACCGTGTACATCGCCAGCACGATCAGCAGCAGCCGGCCCAGGGCGGTGAAGTCGATGCCCTCGCCCGGCACGATGCCGGAGCCGGCGAGCATGTCGGCGAACTGGTCCTGGCCGGCCGCGCGTGCGCCCTGGACGACCTGGTCGAGCGTCGCGCCCTTCGGCAGCGAGGCGCCGATCGCACCGTTGAAGATGACGTCGGTCGCCTGGCCGAGGATCTTGGGCGCGATCACCGTGAGCGCGACCGAGATCACCACGAGCGCGGTGACGAAGGTCATCCCCACCCACTCCGGCCTCAGCAGCCCGAGCAGGCGCTTGAACGACGGCCAGAAGTGCTCCGCCTTCTTCGCCGGCGTCCCGCCGAACATGTCGCCGTCGGACTCCGTCGGCTCGAACTCGTACTCGAGCTCCAGCTCCTCGATGGCGGTGTCGACACCGGCCTCGGTGAGCAGCGGCTCCTTCGATCCGTTCTTCTTCCCGCGTCCCCGCGGGTCCTTCTGCCGGCGCGCCATCTCAGGCCACCTCCAGGGTCAGCTGGGACTCGACGATCTCGCGGTAGGTCTCGCTCGTCTCCAGCAGTTCGTCATGGGTGCCGCGGCCGACGACCCGGCCGTCGTCGAGGACGACGATCGTGTCCGCCTCGCGGATGGTCGAAACGCGCTGCGCGACGACGATGACCGTCGCGTCGCCCGTCGAGGTGGCGAGCGCCCGTCTCAGCCGGGCGTCGGTCGCGACGTCCAGGGCGGAGAACGAGTCGTCGAAGAGGAACACCTTCGGCCGGGCGACGAGGGCGCGCGCGATGCACAGCCGCTGCCGCTGCCCGCCGGACACGTTCGTCCCGCCCTGAGCGATCCGCTCGTCGAGGCCGTGCTCCTTCGCGCGGACGAAGTCCTCCGCCTGAGCGACGCGCAGTGCGGCCCACAGCTCGTCGTCGGTCGCGTCCGGCCGGCCGAACCGCAGGTTGGTCGCGACCGTCCCGGAGAACAGGTACGGCTTCTGCGGCACCAGGCCGAGCACGCCGGCCAGCTGCGCGCGGCTCAGCCTGTCCACCTCGACGCCGCCGATGCGCACGTGCCCGGACTGCGGCGTGAACAGGTTCGCGATGACCGACACCAGCGTCGTCTTGCCCGACCCGGTGGAGCCGACGATCGCGGTCACCTTGCCCGGCTCGGCCGTGAAGCTCACGTCGCTGAGCACCGGCTTCTCCGCGCCGGGATAGCCGAAGGTGATACCGTCCACCTCGACCCGGCCGTCCGCCGGTGCGGACGCGCCGGACCCGGCCGCGTCGATCGACGGCGTCGCGCTCAGCACCTCGTCGATGCGCTCCGCGCAGACCATCGCGCGCGGGATCATCATGGCCATGAACACGCCCATCATGACCGCCACCAGGATCTGCAGCAGATACTGCAGGAACGCGGTGAGCGCGCCGATCTGGATGTCGCCCGCGTCCACCCGCTGACCGCCGAACCACAGCACGGCGGCGGTGGCGGCGTTCAGGATGAGCATGATCAGCGGGAACATCAGCACGAAGATGTTGCCGACCTTCACGGAGATGCGGGTGAGGGCCGCGTTCGCGTCGTCGTAGCGCGCGGTCTCGAACTTCTCGCGGACGAAGGCGCGGATCACGCGGATGCCGACGATCTGCTCGCGGATCACGCCGTTCACGCCGTCGATCCGCTCCTGCATCACGCGGAACATCGGCAGCAGCAGCCAGACCAGGATGCCGACGACGACGAACAGCACGGCGACGGAGACCCAGATCAGCCAGGACAGCCCGGCGTCCACCTGGACCGCGAGGATGATGCCGGCGATGCACATGATCGGCGTCGACACCATGAAGTTCAGCGTCATCAGCACGAGCATCTGCACCTGCTGCACGTCGTTGGTGTTGCGGGTGATCAGGGTGGGCATGCCCCACCTGGCGAGGTCGAGCGCGGGCAGCGCATCCACCTTGCGGTAGAAGGAGCGGCGGATGTCCCGCCCGACGGACATCGACGCACGCGCGCCGAAATAGGTGGCGGTGATCGCCGCGGCCACCTGCACGAAGCAGACGACCAGCATCGTCCCGCCTGTCGACCAGATGAAGCCGGTGTCGCCCTTCACGACGCCCTTGTCGATGATCTGGGCGTTGAGCGTCGGAAGGTAGAGCGCGGCCATGGTGGCGATCAGCTGCAGGATGACGACGGCCACGACCGCGCCCCAATAGGGACGCACGAAGCGCAGCGCCATTCGAAGAAGAGTCACGATGATTCCTGGGGTTCGCTTTTCACGGATGTGTGTGGGATGCACGGTGCAGTGCCCGGGCGCACACGGAGCAGGAGCAGGCGAGCTCGCGTCGACCGCACCGTCGAACATGTCCCCTTGTCGCCACGGCGCGGCTCTCAGTACCCCCGAGAGCACCAACCGTAGCGCTTTCGGCCGACATTCGGTGCGGTCCATGCGCCCGTATCGACGCTATCCACGCCTGCGGTCAGCTTCTGACCGCATTCGGATGAGGCTGGGGGCGTCAGGCGCGCGTGTAGACGAGGTGCAGCACGCCGTTCGCGTACGCGTCGTACTGGCGCAGCCGCAGCCGGGTCTCCGGCGAGCCCTCCGGGAAGAGCCGGGCGCCCCTCCCGCGCACGAGCGGGTAGACGAAGAGGTGGAGGGTGTCCACGAGCCCGTCGGCGAGTAGCGCGCGCACCAGCGACCCGCTGCCGCTCACGTACACGCCGCCGGAGACCTCGTCCGCGAACGCGCGGATGCGATCCGCGTCGTACGCGCCGAGCGAGCGCGAGTTCCGCCACGTCGCCTCGGCGGCCGCGTCGTCGAGCGTGGAGCTGACGACGGCCTTCGGCGAGTCGTTGAAGAACGGAGCGCCCGGATCGTCCTCGACGGTCCGCACCGACCAGGCCGGGGCGAACATCTCGAAGGTGCGCCTGCCGAGCAGCACGGCGTCGGACGCCCGGGTGATCCGCCCGATGTCCTCGCCCATCTCCTCGTCGAACCCGAACTCCATGGTCCAGCTCGGGTCCTCGAAGACGCCGTCGAGGGAGACGAACTCGTGCACTGCGATGCTGCCCATGCCTGTCAGCATAGGGCGCTGCGGCCGACCGGTCGACAGGCGTCGTCCGGCGCCCCTAGGCTGGTGCGCATGATAGAGCTGTGCGCCTTCGGCCAGCGGACCATCGCGCGGGAGCGCCGCGCCTGACGGCGCGACCCCGCTGACGTCCCGGTTCCCACACCGGTCCCGTTCCGCCGCGCCGTCCCTCCGGTCCCTCGCGTCCGGCCACGGCTCTTCCGCGCGTGTTGCGCGCGCTCCCGTCCCGGGCGCTCCACCGATCGCTGGAGTGCGCCATGCCCCGTCATCCCCTGCCCAGCCGTCCCGGCCGCCACGAGCTGGGCCAGAACTTCCTCGTCCACCGGCCGACCGTCGCCACCGTCCTCGCGCTCGCCCGCGAGACGTCCGGGCCCATCCTGGAGCTCGGGGCGGGCGACGGCGCCCTGACCGTGCCGCTGGCCTCGCTCGGCCGCGAGCTGCTCGCGATCGACGTCGACGGCGCGCGCGTCCGCCGCCTGGCACGCCGGCTGCCGGAGGTGGACGTGCGCGAGCTGGACGCGATGCGCGTCCGGCTGGACCGGCCCGTGGTGGTCGGCAACATCCCGTTCCACCTGACGACCCCGCTCCTGCGCCGGCTGCTCGCCGACGGCCGCTGGCGCGACGCCATCCTGGTGACGCAGTGGGAGGTCGCCCGCAAGCGCGCCGGCGTCGGCGGCGGGACGATGCTCACGGCACAGACGGCGCCCTGGTTCTCGTTCGAGCTGTGCGGCCGCGTCCCCGCCCACGGCTTCCGGCCGGCCCCGAGCGTCGACGGCGGCATCCTGCACGTCCGCCGCCGCGCGCGCCCGTTGCTGCCGCCCGGGCAGCGCGCCGGCTACGAGCACTTCGTGCGCTCGGTCTTCACCGGGCGCGGCGGGGACGCGCTGGCCAGCCGCGTCGGCGGCCGCGGGGCGCGGCCGCGCGACCTCAGCGCGGAGCAGTGGGTGCGGCTGTGGGCGGCGGGGCGGTGAGCCGCGCCACCTCCGCCCCCGGCTCAGGCGTCCTTGCGCAGCTGCAGCAGCAGCTCGGGGGCCCTGGCGTCGAGGATGTTGCCGCCCACGCGCGCGCCGATCGTGAGCAGGATGCCGCCGAGGACGGCGCCGACCGCGAGGCCGAGCCAGCCCCACAGCGCGTCGCCGGTGACGATCGCGACGATCAGCAGCACGATCTCCGGCAGGCAGAGGACCGCGATGACGCCCCAGGCCGCGAAGGTCGGGCCGAGCAGCGAGATGTTGGATCCCGGCCGGGAGCGGAACGGGTTGTCGCCGGGCTCCGGGACCGGGAACACGAAGCGCGCGGAGGTGACCGCGCACACCGCGGCGCCGGTGAGCAGCACGCCGAGGGAGAGCCCGAGCAGGCCGGGGAAGGTCGCCCAGTCCCCGGTGATCACGGCCGAGAGCACCGAGATGAGGACGACGGCGGGCACCCCGAACGTCAGCATCGCGGCCGCCCGGCCCCACCGGTCAGCGCGGCCGGGGACCGCCTTGGCGACGTGCAGCGCGAAGGCCGTCGAGTCGTACGAGACGTCGGCGATCATCCCGATGCCGAGCGAGAACGCGACGATCGGCGCGGCGAGGAAGAACAGCCCGCCGGAGTGGTTGAGGCTCGAGTAGAACCAGAACAGCACCGGCATCAGCGGGATGATCAGCAGCTGTCGCAGGTAGCGCGGGTCGCGGAACCAGTAGGTGAGGCAGCGGGCGGCGATCGCGCCGGCCTGCGTGCCGGGCAGGATGCCGAACAGGCCGAGCTTGCCCTGGGCCCGGGTGCGGGAGTTCGAGCGGACCGGCGTCACGAGCGATCGGGCGAGCCCCCAGCGCCACACCAGCCACAGCACCACGAAGGTCGCGACCGCGACCAGCAGCCGGGCGAGCGCGCCGAGCGGGTCGCCGAGCGCGAACGACGACGGCACGGCCCAGACCGCGCCGAGCGGCGACCAGGACAGGCCGTCGGCCACCGACGGCAGCGCGTCGGCCGAGCTGCGGATGCCGCGGGTCACGCCGATGATGATCGGCCCGGCGAGGATCAGCGGGATGAGCACGAGCAGACCGCTGGCCTCGCGGAACCGGCGGCCGCTGGCGAGACCGCTCGCGACCGACGTCACGGCCCGCGAGATCACGACGCAGGTGGCCGCGCCCAGTGCGCCGGTCAGCAGGGCGACCACCGCGACACCCGGCAGACGCAGCCAGGACACCGATGTCGCGAGCGCCGCGAGGGTCGTCGCCGCGCCGGCGACGCCGACGATGCCGCTCAGCAGCATCCCGATCATCATCGGCCGCAGCGCGATCGGGTAGACGGCGAGGCGTGCGGGATCCAGCGTCTGCTCGACGCCGGACAGCAGCAGCGGGAACACCGCCCAGCCGAGCACCGCGGCCGAGCCGGCGATGACGACGATGGTGCGGGTCAGCTCCACGGGCGCGAAGTTCAGGGCGACCAGACCCCCGAGCACGGCGACCAGGGCGACCAGGCCGTAGAGGCCGCCGAGGATCACGGCGACGAGCTGCGACGTGCTGCGGCGGAACGAGTTGCGCAGGACGAGCAGGCGCAGCCTTACGAGTGTCGCAACCATTCCGGCCCCTCCCCGACCCGGCGGCCGCCGACCAGCTCCACGAACCGGTCCTCCAGGGTCGAACCCGCGCGCACGTCGTCGACCGTTCCCGCCGCGACGACGCGGCCGGCGGTGATGACGGCGACGTGGTCGCACATCCGCTCCACCAGGTCCATCACGTGCGAGGACACGATGACCGTCCCTCCGCTCTGCACGTAGCCGTGCAGGATATCGCGGATGTTCGCGGCGGACACCGGATCGACGGACTCGAACGGCTCGTCGAGCACCAGCACCCGCGGCGCGTGCACCATCGCCGCCGCGAGCGCGACCTTCTTGGTCATGCCCGCGGAGTAGTCGACGACGAGCGTGCCGCCCGCCGACTCCAGGTCGAGCAGGCGGAGCAGGTCGTGCGTGCGCTCGATGGCGGTCGGCCGGTCCATCCCGCTGAGCAGGCCCGCGTACTCCACCAGCTGCTCGCCGGTGAGCCGGTCGAACAGCCGGACACCGTCGGAGAGCACCCCCACCAGTGCCTTCGCGGCGAGCGGGTCCTTCCACATGTCCACGCCGTGGATGAGCACCTGGCCTGCGTCGGGGCGCAGGAGCCCGGTCGCCATGCTGAGCGTCGTGGTCTTGCCTGCTCCGTTCGGGCCGACCAGCCCGTAGAAGCTGCCGGACGGGACGTCGAGGTCGATGCCGTCGACCGCCGCCTTCTCGCCGAAGTGCTTGTGCAGGCCGCGGATGCTGACCGCGAGCGTGTCGTCGTGCGCCATCGAACCCCCTGTGGTGCCTGTTCCGTGCGCCCAGCCTATCGGCAGGCGTTTTCCCGCATAACGTTTCCGACGCCACGCGGTCGGGGGCTGTTCGTCTCGCCGCGAATCGGGTAGGACGGGTGGCATGGAGACCGTCCTCGCCGTTCTCGAACGGGGCGACGTGGCTTTCGAGATCGAGTTCGAGCGAACCACAGAGCCGCCGTTCGAACTGCGCGTGCCCTCCGACATCGGCGGCGCGGCGGTCATCGATGTCTTCGACCTCGCCGACTCGAGCGAGTGGCCGTTCCTGCTGCGCTACACCTTCTCCGAGTGCGTGCCCGTGGTGATCGGCTCCCCCGACGACTTCTGATCCCACGCGCGCTTGCGCTCTATCGGCGCACAGTGGCGGCCGCTAGAACAGGAACATCTGGCCGAGCACGATGACGAGGATCAGGAAAACGACCACGATCCCGCCGATGATCACGAGCGTACGGGCCGACATCCTGGCGATGCCGAAGCCGACGATGAAGGGCAGCGCCAGGCAGCCGAGCGCGACGATCCACCAGAACGCCTGGAACCCGCCCTGCGACGCCGACTCCAGCCGCCCGCCGAACAGCCGCTGCGTCGCGGGGTGCGTCGCGAAGGCGATGCTCGCGGACAGCGGGTACGCGATCAGCACCGCGGTGATCAGCCCGGCGAACGCTCCCCACATCCCCCGGTGAGCGCCGAGGTGCAGCGTCTCCTCGCGGTGCGGTACCTGCTTGCTCTTCGTGCTCATGGCGCAGAGCATAGCCAGCGGCGGCGGCCCTGGGAGCCCCCGACTCGAACGGGGGACAAAACGGGTTGACGGAACGGTCTACTGCGCGCGTACCCTGGAAAGGTCACCGGCGCTGCCGCACGCAGCCAGGGGGCGTATCAGCTCGCGCCGGCGTTTACCCGATGCCCGTGTGGGAGTGGCTGGACCACTCCCATACGGTCGCGTCCGCAGATATCCTGGGACGCATCGGAGTAGATAACGTCCTCCCTCTCGGAGCACGCGCACACGCGGGTCGGATAATCCGCCACTTCTGTCGAACAAGGAGTGTGCGATGAGCGACCACCCGTCCGAGGGACGCCGCATGAGGGCGGCCCTGTTCCGCCGGTTCGGCGGCCCGGAGGTGCTGGAGATCGCCGCGCTGCCGGAGCCGCACGCCGGCCCCGGCGAGGTCCGCATCCGGGTGCGCGCGGCCGGTGTCAACGCCAGCGACTGGAAGAAGCGTCGGGGTCTGATGGACCAGGAGCTCCCGCAGACGCTCGGCCACGAGGCGGCGGGCATCGTCGACGAGGTGGGCGACGGTGTCGCGGGCGTCGCGGTCGGCGACGCGGTGTTCGGCGCCTCGCCGTACGGCGCCGCGCAGGCGGAACTGGCCGTGCTGTCGGACTGGGCCGCGCTCCCGGACGGCCTCGGTTTCGCCGAGGCCGCAGCCGTGCCCACCGCCGCGGAGACCGCGGCGCGCTCGCTGGACCTGCTCGGGGTCGGCACGGGCGACATCCTGCTGGTCAACGGCGCCTCCGGGAGCGTGGGCAGCGCCGCCGTGCAGCTCGCCGTGCACCGGGGTGCGCGCGTCATCGGCACCGGGAGTCCCGCGACGCACAACGCGTTGCGCGCCCTCGGCGCCGAACCGGTCGCCTACGGCGAAGGGATGGTCCACCGTGTGCGCGCCATCTCAGGGGCCGGCGTCGACCGGGCGCTTGACGTGGCAGGCAGCGGCGTGCTCCCCGAGCTCGTCGCCCTTGCCGGCGGCGCGGAGAACGTCGTCACCGTGGCCGACGTCGCGAGCGCCCGACGCCAAGGCGTCCGGTTCAGCAGCGGGGATGCGGGCCGCGCGACGTACGCGCTCGCGCAGGTCGCCGAGCTGGTGGCCTCCGGGGAGTTCTCGATCGCGGTGGGCCGCACGTTCCCTCTGGAGGAGGTCGCTGAGGCGCACCGCGTCGGCGAGAGCGGTGCGGTCCGCGGGAAGCTCGTGCTCGTGGTGGACCGACAGCGCGTCACGCGATGACCGCTCGTCACGCGATGACCGATAACCGCCAGTGTGGCCACCGCGGCTCGCTCAGCATGGAGTCATGCACTCGATCGTTCCCCTCAAAGTCCACTACTACGGCACGCCCGTCGTGCTCGTCTCGTCCACCAATCCGGACGGCTCGAGCAATCTCGCGCCCATGTCGTCCGCCTGGTGGCTCGGCGACAGCGCCATGCTCGGACTCGGCACGTCCTCCCGAACGACGCAGAACATCCTCCGCACCGGCTCCTGCGTCCTCAACCTCGCCCCGTCGAGCCTGGTGGATCACGTCGATCGGCTGGCGCTCCTGACCGGGGAGCCCGTCCTCACCCCGCACAAGCGCGAGACCGGATACCGGTACGAGCCGCGCAAATTCGAGGCGGCAGGGCTCTCACCGCAGCCCTCCGACCTCGTCAGCGCCGAGCGCGTCGCCGAGTGCCCTATCCAGCTCGAGTGCACGCTCGTCGCGAGCCACGACTTCGGGACGGCTCGAGCGCTCCACGTGCGGGTGCTGCGCTCGCACGTGGACGAGTCGCTGATCCTGCCGGGCACGTCGTACGTCGATCCGATCGCCTGGGACCCGCTGATCATGAAGTTCTGCGACTTCTTCGGCGACGGTCGACCGCTTGCGCCGTCCCGCCTCGCCGAGGGCTGGGCGATGCCGGGACGGCTCACGGCCGCCTCCTGACATGCGAGAAGCCCCCGCGTCTGCGGGGGCTTCTGCACTGTCTCAACCAGTGTGCGCCACGAGGGATTCGAACCCCCAACCTTCTGATCCGTAGTCAGATGCTCTATCCGTTGAGCTAGTGGCGCGAGACCCGCCGCGTTCCCGCGCGGGCCGGGTTAGAGCTTACATGACCGCATCGCAGACCGCCAATTGAGCCGGACCGGCGGCCCGGGGCGGCTCACGCGAAGATCTCGTCGAGGAAGCAGACCAGCGCGCGCCAGCTGCGGGCGTCGGCGAGCGGGCGGTAACGCTCGTCGCCGGGGATCGTGAACGCGTGCGGAGCGCCGGAGTAGGTGGTGATCTGCCAGTCGACGTGCGGGGCCGTCCGCAGCTCGTTCTCGAACGCGACGACCGCCTCGTCCGGCACCACCGGGTCGTCGCCGCCGGTGAGGATGAGCAGGGACGCCGCGATCGCCCCCGCGTCGGACGGGTCGTGCGCAATCAGCCCGCCGTGGAAGGAGACGGCGCCGCGCGCGGGAGCGCCGGTGCGCGCGAACTCGAGGGCGGCGGTGCCGCCGAAGCAGTAGCCGATCACCGCCAGGCGCGCCGGGTCGACGGCGGGATGCTGCTGCAGCCAGCTGAACCCGGCGGCGACTCTGCTGCGCAGCAGCGGCAGGTCCCGGTAGTACGTGGCCGCCTCGGCGGGTGCGGCGTCCCCGGTCGGCCGGACGCCGGCGCCGTAGAGGTCGGCGGCGAACGCCACGTAGCCGCGGCGGGCCAGCATCTGGGCGCGCATCCGCACGTTGTCGCCGACGCCGTGCCAGTCGTGCAGGATCAGCACGCCCGGCCGCCGCTCGTCCGCCTGAACGTCGCGGGCGAGGTAGCCCTCCAGCGGCAGCCCCTCGTGCTCGTAGCCGACGGTCTCGGCATCGATCACGGAGTGCTCGCCGATGGGCACCTGCTCCAGCAAGGCTCGGTGGGCGGCGGACAGGTCGAGCGACGGACTGACGATCGTCACGGATACGGCTCCAAGGCGTGCTCGGTACGTCACCGGGGCGGTCGCCGCCGGCGGCCTGGCCTGCTGTGGCTGGTCGCGGAATGCGCGCGGGAGCCCGGGAGTGCGGGTCGGGTTCCCACATCCGTCACGATACCTCGGGTTCCCGTACCGCGCGACGGACGTACCATGGGCGCATGGCCATCGAGTTCAGCAACGAGACCGACGCGAACCGTTACGCGATGCGGATCGACGGCGAGCTCGTCGGCATCCTCGACTACCGCATCCTGGGCGGCGCCATCTCGCTGACGCGCGCGTTCACCGTCCCGACGCACCGGGGCAGGGGGTACGCGGCCCAGCTCGTCGAGCACGCGGTGAACGACATCGAGGCGAGCGGCGACCTGCGGATCGTGCCGATGTGCTGGTACGTCGCCGACTGGTTCGAGGCGCACCCCGAGCGCTCCGGTCTGCTGCAGCGGCACGCCGGCTGATGGCGGCGACCGGAGGGTCGACGCGGCGCTCTGCGCGGGTCGTTCGGTTCGGCGACCCGAGCGGTGTCGTGCTCGCGACGGAGCCGGTGCGCGCGCCGCGCGGCAACGATGTCGTCGTCAGGGTGACCGACGCCTCCCTCGGCTCGACCGACGTGCTGGCCCGGCGCGGCGGCTACGTCCTCCAGCCGGTCCCCGGCTTCGTCACGGGGTACGACCTCGTCGGCGTTCTCGAGACGGAGTCCGCGGTGTCCGTGGCGCTCGGGCTGCGTGCCGGGATGCGCGTCGCCGGCGTCCTGCCCCGGATGGGCGCGCACACGACGCGGCTCGTCGTCCCGCCGACGCTGCTCGTCGCCGTCCCGGACGGCCTGGACTCGGCAAGCGCCGCCGCGCTGCCGCTGGACGCGGTGACCGCCGCCCTCGCGCTTCGGCTGGCCGGCCCCGCCTCGCGCATCCTCGTGCAGGGCGTCTCGGGGGCGGTCGGCTCGCTCGCCGCCCAGCTCGCCTCCCGCGCCGGAGCCTCCGTCGTCGGAACGGCGTCCGCACCCGTGGACGGCGTGCCGACGGTCGACTACCGCGACCCGGACTGGCCTGCGCTGGCCGTCGCGGAGGCCGGCGGAGCGTTCGACGCGGCCATCGACCACACGGGATCCCCGCGCGTCGCCGAGGCGCTCACGCCGACCGGCGTCCTCGTCCACACCGCGTTCGCGGGCAGGCGCGGGCACGAGCGCGCGGACACGGTGCGCGGCGGTGCGCGGGCGGCGCTCGCGCGGCATCCCCGCGAGCGGGTGTGCAGCGTCCCGTTGTTCGTGCTGCGGCACCGCCCCGACTACCGGCGGATGCTGTCCGGACTGCTCGCCGACGCGGCGGAGGGGCGGCTGCGGACGTTCCGGCCGCAGCCCTTCGCGCTCGACGAGGTGTGGGAGGCGCACCGCGCGGCCGAGGCCGCGGAGCCGGGACGCAAGGTCGTCGTCGAGCCGCGCGCCTGAGCGTCGCGACCGCCGCAGGTCAGCCGGCGGCGCCGAGCTCCACGCGCCAGCCGTCGGCGCCGGCCGGGACGACGCGCAGGCCCTCGTAGTCGCGCCTGCGGTCGAGCCCGTCCGTCGTCGCCGACGCGTGCGCGCCGATCACGACGACCGTCGCGCCGGACGCACGCGCCGCCGCGAGGCCGGCCTCGGCGTCCTCGAAGGCCGCGCAGCGCTCGACGGGCACGCCGAGCCGGGAGGCGGCGAGCAGGTAGCACTCCGGGTCCGGCTTGCCGCGCTCGACGTCCTCGGCGGCGACCAGCACCGCCGGCTCACGGACCCCGGCTGCGCGCAGCCGCGTCGCGGCCAGCTCGCGCGGCGCACTGGTGACGACGGCGACCGGGGCGCCCGCCTCGATCAGCGCATCCAGCAGGACGGCCGCGCCCGGCACCTCCACGATGCCGTCGGTGCGCGTCAGCTCCTCCGCGACGAGACCGCCGACCAGCGCGGAGCGCTCCTCGGGGGCGGCGGCCGGGAGGAAGTGCGTCACGGTGTCGATCGCCTGGCGGCCGTGCGCGTAGTCGAGGATCGCCGCCGGGTCGAGGCCGTGCCGGTCGCCGAACTCCGTCCAGACCGCCTCGACGACGTGCGTCGAGTCGACGAGCGTGCCGTCCATGTCGAACAGGAAGCCGGAGGCGGTGAGCTGCATCCTTCCAGCGTAGAGGCCCGGCTCAGCGGCCGGTCGACCGGGCGTCCTGCGCCGCGTGCAGGTCGGAGAGGGCGCGCTCGGTCTCCCGGGTGACACGCCCGCCCCGTGCCGCGATCGCGGAGGGCAGCCAGTCGCTCAGGACGAAGCGGCGCGCGGGGACCGGCTCGCCGCCGTTGCTGCGGGCCGGGCGGGCCACCCAGCCGTGTTCGATTCCCTGTGCCCACGTGTGATTTGCCATGACGCTCACGTTACGGACGAAAAGATTCGGCCACGAGATGGCCCGGGGTCTATCTTCGTAAAGATACGGCCAGTACACTGGGCGGCATGTTGAAGTCGGTCGCCGTCCCCGTCATCGACGACTTCGCCATGTTCGAGTTCGGCGTCGTGTGCGAGGTCTTCGGGCTCGACCGCAGCTATGCGGGGCTGGAGCCGTTCGACTTCCGGGTGTGCTCGCCGCGCCCCGGCGAGCCCATCGCCAACACCACGGGCGCGCAGCTGATCGCGCCGTTCGGGCTCGAGGCCATGGAGGACGCCGACCTGATCGCGGTGCCCGCCGCCACGATCCGCGACGGCTACCCGGAGGAGCTGCTGGAGGGGCTGCGGCGAGCGCACGCGCGCGGCGCCATCCTGCTCAGCGTCTGCTCTGGCGCCTTCGCGCTCGGCGCCGCCGGCCTGCTCGACGACCGCGAGTGCACGACGCACTGGCGATACACGGACGCCCTGCAGCGCCGCTTTCCGCTCGCCCGCGTGAACCCGGACGTGCTCTTCATCGACGACGGCACCATCATCACGAGCGCCGGCACCTCGGCCGGCATCGACGCGTGCCTGCACCTCGTGCGCCGCGAGCTCGGCAGCGCCGTCGCCAACACGATCGCGCGCAACATGGTGGTCCCCCCGCAGCGCGACGGCGGCCAGCGCCAGTACATCGAGAAGCCGGTATCGGACTGCGAGGACGACACCTTCAGCGAACTGCTCGACTACCTGGCGGACCGGCTGGACGAGAACCACACCGTCGGCGGGCTCGCGGCCAGGAGCCACATGTCCACCCGCAGCTTCTCACGGCGCTTCGTCGCCGAGACCGGGGTACCGCCGATGCAGTGGCTGACCACCCAGCGAGTACTGCACGCGCGGCTGCTGCTGGAGACCACCGACCTGCCGGTGGAGGAGGTCGCCCGGCGCTGCGGGTTCGCGAGCGCCACACTGCTCCGGCACCACTTCGACGCGGAGGTCGGCGTGCCGCCGACCCGCTACCGCGCCGCGTTCGCCCAGCGCTGACCCGCATCCACCCCGCCACCGCCGCGACCGGAAGGACGACCATGGCGACTCAGGTCCAGTACGCACGACTCGGAGGACCGGAGGTGCTGGAGGTCGTCGACGTGCCGGACCCGGTCGCGCCCGCCGGCGGCGTCGTCGTCGCGGTACGCGCCGCCGGCATCAACCCGATCGACGGCAAGCTGCGCAGCGGCGTGCGGCCGAGCCCGCCGATCACCGGGCCGCGGGTGCCGGGCAGCGACGCCGCCGGGGTCGTCGTGGCGACCGGCGACGGCGTCGACGGCTGGCACGCCGGGGACGAGGTCGTGGTGCGCAACGCCCGCGGCGCGTACACGACGCACCTGGTCGCGGACGCGTCGCAGCTCGTCCGCAAGCCAGGGCCGGTGTCGTGGGAGCAGGCCGCCGCGATCGGGGTCCCGGTCGGGACCGCCCACCAGGCGCTGATCTCGCTCGGGGTGGGCCCCGGGACGACGCTGCTGATCCACGGCGGCTCCGGCAGCGTCGGCAGGGCCGCCATCCAGCTGGCCCGGCGGCTCGGCGCGAGAGTCGTCGCGACCGCCTCGCCCGCCAACCACGAGCGGCTGCGGGAGCTGGGCGCGCATCCCGTCGCCTACGGACCGGGGCTGGTGGACCGGCTGCGCGCGGCGGCGCCGGGCGGCTACGACCGCATCCTGGACGCCGCGGGCACGGACGAGGCCCTGGAGGCATCGTTCGAGCTGGTGGACGACCGCCACCGGATCGGCACGATCGTCGCGGGTCCGCGCGCGGCAGAGCTCGGCATCCTGGCCTGGGGCGGCGGCAACCCCGTCCCGATGACCCCGGCGGAGCTGGCTCTCCGGGACGACGCCTACCCGCTCGCGCTCGACCTCATCGCGGCCGGCGAGTTCGAGGTGGACGTGGCGCGCACGTTCCCGCTGCGCGAGGCCGCGGAGGCGGCGCGGCTGGTCGAGGGCGGGCATCCGGGCGGCAAGGTGCTGCTGCTGCCGTAGCCGTTGCCCGCAGGTGTTGCGCATCCCCTATAAATGAGTACACTCATAAATGAGGGAACTCAGTAAAGGAGGCGATCCGGATGCCGTCCGGCCGGCGTGAGCGCAACAAGGAGGAGAAGCTGACGCGCATCGCCGACGCCGCATCCCGCCTGTTCGACGAGCTGGGCTTCGCCTCCGTCACCACGCAGCGCATCGCCGACGAGGCGGACGTGGCCGCGGGGACCGTGTTCCGGTACGCCTCGACGAAGGCCGAACTGCTGCTGATGGTCGACAACGAGCGCAGCAGGAGCCGGATCGCCGCCGGACTCGCAGCGGACGATCCCGCACTCCCGGCGGCGGAGCGCCTCCTCGCCATCGTGACCCCGCTCATCGCGGCCGGCAGGGACAACGACGAGAACACCCTCGCCTACCAGCGCGAGCTGCTCTTCGGCGAGCAGCACGAACGCTACCGCGCGGAGGGACTCGCGCTCTTCGCCGACCTGCGCGAGCGGATGGCGGACGTGCTCGCCGACGCGTGGCTGCGCCGCGGTGCGCCGGCACCGGCCCCCGATCCGGCCGCCGCCGCGCGTGCCCTCTCCGCCGCGCTGCACCTGGCGATCGCCGACGCCGCCACCCGGGGGACGCCGACGCGCGACCTCCTCGCAGACCTCGCCGCGGACTTCGAGGTGATCGTCCGCGGCTACGAGACCACCCAGACCACCTCGCACACCGACACCATCGAAGGACACGAAGAGACATGAGCGACATCACCACTGTCACGGTTCTCGGAACGGGCGTGCTGGGATCGCAGATCGCGTACCAGACCGCGTTCCACGGCTTCACTGTCACCGCCTACGACATCAACGACGACGTGCTCGCCGCGGCGAAGGAGCGCTTCGCCGGGCTGGCCGCCGTGTACGAGAAGGAGGTGCCGGCGGCGGCGGGAGGCGCGGCGCAGGAGGCGCTGAAGAACCTCCGCTACAGCTCCGACCTGGCTCAGGCCGTGAAGGACGCGGACCTGGTGATCGAGGCGGTCCCGGAGAACCTCGACCTGAAGCGCGACCTCTACACGAAGCTCGGCGAGCTCGCCCCGGCGAAGACGATCTTCGCGACCAACTCCTCCACGCTGCTGCCGAGCGACCTGGCCGGCTACACCGGGCGTCAGGACAAGTTCCTCGCGCTGCACTTCGCCAACCACGTCTGGGTGAACAACACCGCGGAGGTGATGGGGACGACCAAGACCGACCCCGAGGTCTACCGGACGGTGGTCGACTTCGCGAACGCGATCGGCATGGTCCCGATCGAGATCAAGAAGGAGAAGGCGGGCTACGTGCTCAACTCCCTCCTCGTCCCGCTGCTCGACGCGGCCGCCGAGCTCCTGGTGGACGGCATCGCCGACCCCGAGACCATCGACAAGACCTGGCGCATCGGCACCGGCGCGCCCAAGGGCCCGTTCGAGATCTTCGACATCGTCGGCCTGACGACCGCGTACAACATCTCCTCGGTGTCCGGCCCGAAGCAGCAGGAGTTCGCGGCCTACCTCAAGGAGAACTACATCGACAAGGGCAAGCTCGGCGTCGCGACCGGCGAGGGCTTCTACCGGTACTGAACAGGCCGCTGCCGGTGCGCCGGGGGGAGATCGTCCCCCCGGTAGTGCCGCAGCCGCCGCCAGTTCCGCGACGCCAGCCTGCCGGAGAGCAGCACGGCCACGACACCGCAGACGATGATCCCCCACGCCCGCGGGTTCTCGCCCTGGGTGGGGATCGCGACCGCGAGCGCGACCGTCGCGAGAACGGAGAGCAGCACGAGCACGGCTCCGGCGCTCACCCCGCGCCAGGCCCTGACCCGCTCTCCACGGTCTCCCATGCAGCGCAAGCTACTCCCGGGGGAGCGGTTAACACCAGATGAACGTGGGATGTCCGGGAAGCGCCGAGGGGATGCTCAGGCGCCCGGAGCCGGACACAGAAGAGCCCCTCGCCCACGTGGACACGGGCGAGGGGCCGTTCGGGTGCGGTCAGTGCTTGAAGGCGTCCTTCACCTTCTCGCCGGCGTTCTTCAGGTCGGACTTGACCTGGTCGCCCTTGCCTTCCGCTTCGAGGCGCTCGTCGCCGGTCGCCTTTCCGGTGGCCTCCTTGGCCTTGCCTCCCGCGTTCTCCGCGGCGTTCTCGATCTTGTCGTCGAGTCCCATGACGTCCCCTTCCGTTGTTCGGTGAGTCGTTCGGGTACGACGGTGCCACCGCGGTCGAGGCGCGTCCAGTGAGCACGGCCGGACTGAGAATTCAACCCCGACGGCGAAATTTGCTACGACTTCCTTGTTGTTAGACGATCTAACTACTTTGTCACTGAGCTACTTGGAAGGACCACGACATGTCTCTCGTCGCCGACACCATGGACGACCAGCTGCTGACCTGGTCCAGCCCGGCGGAGCAGCTCTGGGTGGCGTCGACGCCGACCGCCTACCTCGGCATGGTCGAGGCGACCGGCGACATGTTCATCGCCACCGGCCCGCACAGCGAGCCGCTCGGCAGCTTCGGCTCGCTGGGCGCCGCACGCCTCGCTGTCTACCGCGCCCAGTGACGGGCGCCGGAGCGCTCGAGCCGCTCCGATCGGCTCCGATCAGCTCTGGCCGCTCCGGTCGATCGTGTCCAGCGCTCCGGTGAGCCGGGCGAGGAAGCCCTCGATCAGCTCCGCGTCCGCGGGCCCCAGCCCTTCCGCCGCCGCCAGCAGCCTCCCGTGCATGGCGCCCAGGGTGTGCCGCACCTCCTCGTCCGCTCCCGGCGTCGCGATGATCGCGAGCTTGCGGCGGTCGCTCGGGTGCGGCTCGCGCCGGACATGGCCGGACGCGGTGAGCCGGTCGAGCATGACGGTCACCGACGAGGACTTCAGTCGCAGCAGCGTGGCGATGTCCGCCGGCGTCGCGACGCGGCCCTCGCTCTGCTCGCGGAGCAGGAAGCGCAGGGCGAGCAGGTCGTTCTCGCCCATCCGCATCGACTCGCGGGTCCGCCGGCGCATCGCCTGCTCCGCGGCGCGGTACTCGCGCAGCGCGGTCAGGACGGCGACGGTGGAGGCGGAGGTGTCTTCGATACGTCGACTCTACTTGGCGGGATCGACGTGGTCGACAGCGTCCCGCAGCCGCTCCAGGAAGGCGACGACCACCGCGGCCTGCTCGGGGTCGAGAGACTCCGCGACCTCGACGAGCTCCGGGCGGACGTCGCCGAGGATCGCCTTCTGCAGCTGGTCGACCGGCATGGTCGGAACGACGATGAGCGCGCGCCGATCGAACGGGCTCGCCTCCCGGCGCACATGGCCGCCGCGCTCCAGCCGGTCGAGCAGGGCGGTGACGGATGAGCTCTGGATGCCGAGATACTCCGCGAGCTCCTTCGGCCCGACGCTGCGACCGCTCTCCTGCGCCCGCAGCAGGTAGCGCAGCGCCGACACGTCGTTCTCGCTCATCCGCATGACACCCTCGGAGCGCCGGCGCAGGGCGGCCTCCGCGGCTCCGTAGGCGCGCATGGCCTCCAGGATGCGGATGGCGGGCTCGTGCTGCGCGCTCTCCTCCGCATACCAGTAGTGGCGCTGCGCCTCTTTCTCGGACGTCATCCCTTAACGATAGAACAACTACAAACTAGACCGCCTAGCTTTCTCGTCGACCGGTTCCGGTCCGACGAGAAGACCCGTGGGTCGATGGGTGCCCTCCATGAGCTGTTCGAGCCAGTCCCGGTTGATCGCGGGCACCGCGGGCTCGTCGTACCGGAACCGCAGCGGCAGGCCGTTGTCGACCCAGATCGTCTCGCGCGTCCCGCTCTCGATGGCGGGGATCCAGCTGAGGGCGAAGGACTCCCGCCGCCGCAGCTTGGTGGTGATGACGACCTGCAGGTGCTGGAGGAGCCGATCCTCGAAGAGGTACTCCGTGCCGCCGTAGCTCAGGCTGCCCATCTCGATTCGTCCTCCTCGTATCTCAGCGACCGCGTAGCTAGTCTAACCATATTGTTCGACTGTCTAGCAATATGCGATGCGGCGAAAGTACACCCCTTTCCGTGCCCCGCGCGGACGAAGAGAATGAGCGACTGTGAGCACCGAGGTCCCGAAGAGCACATACCGTCTGCAGATCACCCCCGAATTCACGCTCAGGGACGCCGTCCAGGTGCTCGACCACAGGCAGCGCCTCGGCGCTGACGCGGTGTACCTCTCCCCCATCCTGGAGGCCGCGGCAGGGTCGCAGCACGGCTACGACGTGGTCGACCCGACGCGGGTGGATGCGGCGCGCGGCGGCCCGGAGGCGCTCCGCGAGCTCGCGGACGCCGCGCACCCGCGCGGGCTGCGGGTGGTGGCCGACATCGTCCCGAACCACCTCGGCGTCGCCGTCCCGCACGAGAACCCGTGGTGGTGGGACGTGCTGCGGAACGGTCAGGGCTCCGAGCACGCGCGCGCGTTCGACATCGACTGGGCGTTCGGCGGCGGACGGCTGCGCATCCCGATCCTCGGCGACGGCGACGGCGAGCTCGACGCGCTGCGCGTGGAGGGCGGCGAGCTGCGCTACTACGAGCACCGGCTCCCGATCGCGCCGGGCACGGAGGGCGGCGCACCGCGGGACGTGCACGACCGTCAGCACTACGAGCTGATCTCCTGGCGCAGAGCCGACGCGGAGCTGAACTACCGGCGGTTCTTCGCCGTCAACACGCTCGCCGGGGTCCGGGTCGAGGACGAGGCGGTGTTCGAGGCGACGCACGGCGAGATCGGCCGCTGGCTGCGCGACGGCCTGGTGGATGCGCTCCGCGTCGACCACCCGGACGGCCTGCGCAACCCGGGCGACTACCTGGAGCGCCTGGCCGCGCTGGCCGGGGACGCGCCGATCTGGGTGGAGAAGATCCTGGAGGGCGACGAGCGGATGCCCGGGTGGCCGGTCGCGGGGACGACCGGCTATGACGCGCTCGGCGTCGTGGACAGGGTGTTCGTCGACCCGGCGGGCGAGGAGCCGCTGACGGCGCTCGCGGAGGAGCTCGACGACCGCGAGGAGAGCCGCGACTGGGCGGCGCTCGTGCACCGCCGCAAGCGCGCGGTCGCGGACGGCATCCTGCGCTCGGAGGTGGTGCGGGTGGTCCGCGAGCTGCGCGCGGACGGGATGACCGGCGGGACCGACGACGAGGTGGCCGATGCGGTCGCGGAGCTCGCCGCGTGGTTCCCGGTGTACCGCAGCTACCTGCCGTTCGGCGCCGGGTATCTGGCGGAGGCGCTGGATGCCGCCCTCCGCTCACGGCCCGACCTGGGCGCGCTGCTGCGCGAGACGGCCGAGCGCTGCTCCGGCGCGGTGGCCGCGCGGTTCCAGCAGACGACCGGCGCGATCATGGCGAAGGGCGTCGAGGACAACGCCTTCTACCGCTCCTCCCGGCTGGTGTCGCTGACCGAGGTCGGCGGCGACCCCGCCCTGTTCGCGATCGGCCCCGAGGACTTCCACCGCCTCCAGGAGGACCGGCTGGCGCGCCTCCCGCATTCGCTGACCACCCTCAGCACGCACGACACCAAGCGCGGCGAGGACACCCGCGCCCGCGTCGCGGTGCTCTCCGAGCTGCCGGAGCGCTGGGAGCGGTTCGTGCGGGCCGTGCGCGAGCGGGTGCCGCTCGGCGACGGCTCGCTGGAGAACCTGCTCTGGCAGTCCATCGTCGGTGCGTGGCCCGCCTCGCGCGAGCGGCTGCGCGACTACGCGCTGAAGGCGGCGCGGGAGGCCGGAGCGAGCACGTCCTGGACCGACCCGGACGAGGGCTTCGAGGCGCGGATGCTCGCGGCGGTCGACGCCGCCTTCGACGACGAGCGCGTGCGGGCGGAGGTGGCCGCGATGTCGGCGATCGTCGACGCGCCAGGGGCCGTGAACGGGCTGGGGGCCAAGCTGGTGCAGCTCACGATGCCGGGGGTGCCCGATGTGTACCAGGGCTCGGAGCGCTGGGAGCGGTCGCTGGTCGACCCGGACAACCGGCGGCCGGTCGAGTTCGACGCGGCGGCGGCCCTGCTCGCCCGCATCGACGACGGCTGGCAGCCCGAGATCGACTCGTCCGGCGCCGCGAAGCTGCTCGTCACCTCCCGCGCGCTGCGGCTGCGCAGGGACCGGCCGGAGCTGTTCACCGGCTACCAGCCGCTGCGTGCGGAGGGTGCGGCGGCCGGTCACGTGCTCGCGTTCGATCGCGGCGGCGCAATCACGGTGGCGACCAGGCTGCCGGTCGGGCTGGACGCGGCGGGCGGCTGGAGGGACACCACGATCGACCTCGGCGGGACACTGACCGACGTGCTGACCGGCCGGGAGCATTCGGGCGTCGTGCGGCTCGCCGACCTGCTCGCGGTCTACCCGGTGGCGCTGCCGGCGGTGGCATCGTGAACCGCCGGTTCCCGGTGTGGGCGCCCGGCGCGCAGCGCGTCGAGGTGACCGTGGACGGGCACGGCACGCTGCCGCTCACGCGCGACGATCAGGGCTGGTGGCGGCTCGCCGCAGCCCTCGACGACGACCGGCCCGCGCTCGACTACGGGTTCACCGTGGACGGCGACGGACCGCATCCCGACCCGCGCTCGCTGCGGCAGCCGGACGGAGTGCACGCGCTCAGCCGCGAATTCGACCCCGCCGCGTACGCCTGGACCGACGGCGACTGGCGCGGCCGCGACCTCACCGGCGCGGTCATCTACGAGCTGCACATCGGGACCTTCACGCCGGAGGGCACCTTCTCCGCCGCGGCGGAGCGGCTGGACCACTTGGCCGACCTCGGCGTCGACGCGGTGGAGCTGCTCCCGGTGAACGCGTTCAACGGCCCGTACGGCTGGGGCTACGACGGGGTGCTGTGGTTCGCCGTCCACGAGCCGTACGGCGGCCCCGAGGAGTACCAGCGGTTCGTGGACGCGTGCCACCGGCGCGGCATCGCGGTCGTCCAGGACGTGGTCTACAACCACCTCGGGCCGAGCGGGAACTACCTGCCGGTGTTCGGGCCGTACCTGAGCGAGGGCCGCAACACCTGGGGGTCGTCGATGAACCTGGACGGGCCGCAGTCGGACGAGGTGCGCGCGCTCATCCTCGACAACGTGGCGTACTGGCTGGGCGACATGCACGTGGACGGCCTGCGGCTGGATGCGGTGCACGCGCTCCGGGACACCAGGGCCGAGCACATCCTGGAGGCGATGGCCGCGCGCGCGGCGGCGGTCTCGGCGCGCACCGGACGGCCAGCGACGCTGATCGCCGAGAGCGACCTGAACGACCCGCGCCTCATCCGTTCGCGGGCGCGGTCCGGTTACGGGCTCGACGCGCAGTGGGACGACGACGTGCACCACAGCATCCACGTCGCCCTCACCGGCGAGACGAAGGGCTACTACGCGGACTTCGCCGACGAGGGCGCGCTGACGAAGGTGTTCACGCGCGGCTTCTTCCACGACGGCAGCTACTCGAGCTTCCGGGAGCGGCACCACGGCCGCCCGCTGGACGCGCACATCCCGCACACCAGGCTGGTGGCGTTCAGCCAGGACCACGACCAGATCGGCAACCGCGCGGCGGGAGACCGGCTGACCGCCACGCTCGACGACGGGCGGCTCGCGGCGGCGGCAGCGCTGACGCTGCTCGGGCCGTTCACCCCGATGCTGTTCATGGGCGAGGAGTGGGCGGCGAGCACGCCGTGGCCGTTCTTCGCGTCCCACCCGGAGCCCGAGCTCGCCGACGCGACCCGCAGCGGGCGCATCGCGGAGTTCGCGCAGATGGGCTGGGATCCGGAGGCGGTGGCCGACCCGATGGACGCGGCGACGTTCGCGAGCGCGAAGCTGGACTGGGCGGAGCCGGAGAGCGCGCGGGGCGCGGCGATGCTGGACTGGTACCGGCTGCTGATCGCGGTCCGCCGGACGATCCCCGCAGGCGCGCGGGCGACGGAGGTCACGCGCGACGGCTCCGTGTTCGGCTGGCGCCGCGGGGAGGTGCGCGTCACGGTCGGGCTGACCGGCACGGGCGCCGCGGCCGCCGCCGGCGACGGCCAGGCGCTCGCGCGCTTCGGGGACGCGGTGCTGGTCACGCAGGCCCCCTGACCCGCGCCGGCGCGGCGGGAGTGCGGTGCCGTGTCACGAGTGCGGCGCGGCGCCGCGGCGCACTCGTTACGCGGTGCAGCAGTCGCCGGAATCGGGGTCGGGGTGGCGCGCGCGTCAGTGGGGGTCGTGGGGTTCGATGGGGGCGTCGACCGTGACGATCCAGCCGACGACCGGCGGGCCGGGGATGCCGCCCTCTGCATCCCTCACCTCCCGGAACGACACCTGGAAGACCGCCTCCGGCTCCCCGCTCTCGGTGGCCTCCCCCGCGATCACCCGGTGGATGCCGGAGACGCGTCCGGAGACCCCGTACTGCGACAGCCCGTGATGCCCTTGCAGCCCGTCCAGGGTGTCCGCGAACGGACCGAGCGCGACGGCGAGCTCGCCGGACGGGCCACCCCAGCCGGCGGGCAGCGGGTACACGTCCCACTGGACGCGGCTGCCGAGCGCGAAGTCGTCACCGCAGCACTCCCACTCCCAGTCCCGCGTGATGAGGAGGGTCGTCATCCTCCGACGATAGCCGAGGCGGGCCGCAAGTGCGGCCCTCGTCTATCGGGCGGCGGCGGCCGTGTCAACCGGCTTATGGAGGGCCGGGCCGGGCACGTAGTCTGTCGGTCTACCGACAATGGAGGCACCGTGACCGAGCCCTGCCCCCGCCCCGCGCGCACCGGAGACGCCCGGTGAGCGGCACGCGCACACTCCCCTACCCACTCGGCGTCACGCTGGTCGACGGCGGAGCGAACGTGGCCGTCTACAGCGAGCGCGCCGACCGGGTGACGGTCTGCATGTTCGCCGACGACGGCGCGGAGACGCAGGTCGAGCTGACCGAGCGGACGGGGCACGTCTTCCACGGCATCGTGGCGGGGATGGCGCCCGGCGACCGCTACAGCCTGCGGGTGGACGGGCCGTGGGATCCCGAGAACGGGCTGCGGTTCTCCCCGGCGAAGGTGCTGCTGGAGCCGCACGCCCAGGCCATCACCGGGTCCTTCGACATGGGCCAGGCGGTCTTCGGGCACTCCCTCGACGCTCCGGAGGAGCGCGACGACACCGACGGCGCCGGCCACGTCGCGCTCGGCATCGTCACCGACAACCGCGCGTTCGACTGGGGCGACCACGAGCGGCCCAGCACTCCGCTGGCGGAGTCCGTCATCTACGAGGTGCACCTGAAGGGCTTCACCCGGCTGATGGAGAAGGTCCCCGAGCACCTCCGCGGCACCTACGCCGGCCTCGCGAACACCGCGGCGATCGACTACCTCACCGACCTGGGCGTGACCGCCGTCGAGCTGCTGCCGGTGCAGCAGTTCCAGCAGGACGCCCACCTGCTCGAGAAGGGCCTCCGCAACTACTGGGGCTACAACAGCATCGGCTTCTTCGCGCCGCACAACGAGTACGCGGCGACCGGGGACCGCGGGCAGGTCGACGAGTTCAAGGGCATGGTGAAGGCGCTGCACGCCGCCGGCATCGAGGTCATCCTGGACGTCGTCTACAACCACACCGCGGAGGGCAACGACCTCGGGCCGACGCTGAGCTTCAAGGGCATCGACAACCCCTCCTACTACCGCCTGGTGGAGGGCGACGAGGCGCACTACTTCGACACCACCGGCACCGGCAACAGCGTCAACGTCAGCCACCCGGCGGCGCTGCAGCTGATCATGGACTCGCTGCGCTACTGGGTGACCGAGATGCACGTCGACGGCTTCCGGTTCGACCTGGCGACGACGCTCACCAGGCAGGGCGGGGACGCGAGCCTGCACAGCGCGTTCCTGACGCTCATCCAGCAGGACCCGACGCTCGCCAGCGTGAAGCTGATCGCCGAGCCGTGGGACACCGCCGGCTACCAGCTGGGCGGGTTCCCCGCCGACTGGTCGGAGTGGAACGGCCGCTTCCGCGACGACGTCCGGGACTACTGGCGCGGCACCGAGGGGATGCTCGCGACGCTCTCGCAGCGCGTGCTCGGCAGCCCCGACATCTACGAGGATTCCCGGCGCGCACCGCTGTCCAGCGTCAACTTCGTGACGGCGCACGACGGCTTCACGCTCGCCGACCTCACCAGCTACGACGAGAGGCACAACGAGGCGAACGGCGAGGACAACAACGACGGGGAGTCGGACAACCGCTCCCGCAACTACGGCGCCGAGGGCCCGACCGACGACCCGGCCATCATCGCCGTGCGCACGCGGCAGCGGAAGAACATGCTGGCCACCGTGCTGCTGTCGGCGGGTGTGCCGATGATTCTCGGCGGCGACGAGATCGCCCGCACGCAGCAGGGCAACAACAACGCCTACTGCCAGGACAACGAGATCTCGTGGTTCGACTGGGAGAGCGCGGACTGGGAGCTGCACGACTTCACGAAGCAGCTCATCCGCCTCCGCCGGTCCGAGCCAGCGCTGCGCCCGGAGTGGTACCGGCACGCGCCCGAGGTCGGCGGCCCGGACACCGTGTGCATCCTCCGCGCCGACGGCGAGCCGTTCGCCGACGACGACTGGGACGACCCGGAGGCGCGGTCGATCGCGTTCCAGCTCTGCCACGAGGGCGCCGACGCGTTCCTGCTGATCCTGAACGCGGCGGCAAACGGCGTCGAGTTCGCCCTCCCGGAGCCCCCGGGGGCGCACTGGGAGCTGGAGGTCTCCAGCGACCCGGAGCTGGCGCTCAAGGACGGCGACAGCGTCATCGTCGGGGAGACGTCCTTCGCACTGCTGCGCTCGGCGGGCACCTCGGACGGGGACGCGCGATGAGCACGCCCGAGATCCCCGCGCTGCTCGGCCGCTACCGGCCGCAGACGCTCGTCGGCAAGGGCGGCGAGGCCAGCGTCTTCCGCGCCACCGACGAGATCCTGGACCGCGAGGTGGCGATCAAGCTGTACCGGTCGGGCGGCGAGGAGGAGATGGCGCAGTACCGCACGGAGCAGACCGCGCTCGCCCGGCTGAGCCACCACGGCATCGTCTCGCTCATCGACGCCGGGATCGACTACTCGGCTCCCGACGACCCGCGCCCGTTCCTGGTGATGGAGTTGGTGTCCGGCACCGACCTCGCGGCGACGCTCGGCCAGCGCGAGCTGCGCACTGACGAGATCGCCGAGATCGGCTACGACATCGCAGAGGCTCTGGAGTACGTGCACGCCAACGGCGTCGTCCACCGGGACATCAAGCCGTCCAACGTGATGCTCGTCAGCTACGGGACGACGACGTTCCGGGCGCGCGCCCGGCTCACCGACTTCGGCATCGCCGGCGGCGTCGTCGCCTCCGACCGCGACGAGGACGAGGGCAGGACGACGGGGACGGCCGCCTACCTGAGCCCCGAGCAGGCATCCCGGCAGCCGGCGACCGCGGCCAGCGACATCTACTCGCTTGGCCTGGTGCTGCTGGAGTGCTTCACGCGCACGGTCGCGTTCCCGGGAGGCGCGGTCGAGTCCGCGCTGGCGCGCCTGAGCGCGGACCCGGCCATCCCCGGCGACCTGCCGGACGGCTGGACGGCGCTGCTTGGCGCGATGACGGCGCGCGAGCCGGCGTCCCGGCCGACGGCGGCAGAGCTCACCCTGGTGCTGCGGGACGCGGTGCTGGCGGCGACGACCCGCGCAGTCGCGTAGGGCGGGCGTCGGAGCCGGCGCTCCTCAGAGCCGGCGCAGCCGCAGAGCCGGGTCCCTGTCGCGCGCGGCGGCGACCTCCGCCGCGTCGACATCGGCCACCAGCAGCTGTGGCGCCGCTCCCGCCTCGGCGACGGTCTCGCCCTGCGGTCCGGTGAGGATGCTGCGGCCGATCGAGATCGGCTCGGCCTGGGAGACCGCCGCCGTGAAGCAGCCGTTCTCGATGGCCCTGGCCTGCGCGAGCACCCGCCACTGCTCGGCCTTGTGCGCGCCGGGCACCCAGGACGAGCAGCACGCGATCAGCGCGGCGCCCGCGTCGGCCAGGGCGCGGCCGAGCTCGGGGAAGCGCAGGTCGTAGCAGGTCATCAGGCCGACCGTCATCCCCGCCACGTCGAAGACGACCGCCTCCGGGTCGGGCGCCGGCGCGATCCACTCGGACTCGCGGAACCCGTACGAGTCGAAGAGGTGGATCTTGCGGTAGCGCGCGAGCAGCGCGCCGTCGCTCCCGAACGCCGCGAGCGTGTTGAACGGCCGGCCGCCGTCCGCGGCGCGCTCGACGACCCCGGCGACGACGGCGACGCCGTGCTCGGCCGCGAGGCCGGCGATGGCGGAGCAGAACGGACCGTCGAGCGGCTCGGCGGCGTCGCCGAAGGTCGCGTCCACCATCTTCTTCTCGTACATCGCGTACTCGGGCAGCAGGAGCAGGTCGGCTCCCGCGTCCGCCGCGCGCGCGACGGCGTCGCCGGCCGCCCGCAGGTTGCCGGCGACGTCGTCCGTGGAGGCGAGCTGCCCGAGCGCGAGGCGCATCCCTATTCCCTGGCCGCTGCGGGCTCCGCGCCGACCGGCTCGGCGGAATCCGCCGCGTCGTAGGAGATCTCGGGCGGCAGCTGCCGGAAGCCGCGGGTGACGATCGCCAGCACGATCACGCCGAGCACCAGCCAGCTGAGGCCGAGCACGATCGCGTTGATGTCGAGCCGGGTGAGCAGGTAGCCGGTGACGATGGCGCCGATGGCCGGCACGACGACGTAGAGGACGACGTTCAGCCGGTTGCCCTCCCTCCGCTGCTGGAAGAAGTAGACGATCACCGAGACGTTGACCATCGTGAACGCGACGAACGCGCCGAAGTTGATGAACGAGGTGGAGGTGGCGACGTCGAGGAACATGGCGACGAGCCCGACCACGCCGATGATCACCAGGTTCACGACCGGCGAGCGGAACCGCCTGCTGATCTCGCCGAAGACCTTGCGCGGCAGCGCGCCGTCGCGTCCCATCGCGAACATCAGCCGGGCGGCGGACGCCTGTGCGGCGAGGCCCGACGCGAACTGCGCGACGACCAGGCCTGCGATGAAGATGGCGCCGAACACGTTGCCGCCGATGGTGATGGCGATGTCGAACGCGGCGGAGGATGCGTCGTGGAACTCGCCTCCCGGGTGCACGAGCTGCGTGGTGTACGACACGAGCACGAACACCAGGCCGCCGATCAGCGCGATGAGCAGGATGGCCCGCGGGACGGTCTTGCGCGGCTCGATGGTCTCCTCGGTGAACGTGGTGACGGCGTCGAAGCCGAGGAACGAGTACGCGGCGATCGCGGCGCCGGCGGTCACACCCTGGAAGGTGGCGGTCGGGTTCAGGAACGGACCGGCGGACACCAGGCCGCCCGCGCCCTGGTTCGCGACGACCGAGCCGATGGAGAGCCCGACGAAGACCAGGATGACGAGCACCTGGAACGCCATCAGGATGTAGTTGGCGCGGTCGGCCACCTTGATGCCGAGGATGTTCAGCAGGGTCGTCACGACGATGAAGCCCAGGATCCAGAGCCAGCCGGGCACGCCGGGGAACTGCGCCTCCAGGTAGGCGGCGCCGATCAGCCAGATCACCATCGGCAGGAACAGGTAGTCGAGCAGCACGGCCCAGCCGACCAGGAAGCCGACGCGCGGGTCGATGGTGCGGCGCACGTACGTGTACGCCGAGCCGGCCACCGGGTAGGCGGCGGCCATCCTGCCGTAGCTGGACGCGGTGAACAGCATCGCGACCAGTGCGACCAGGTAGGCGGACGCGCTGGCGCCGCCGGTGGTCTCGGCGACGACGCCGAAGATGCCGAGGACGATGAGCGGGGTCATGTAGGCCAGGCCGAAGAGCACGAGCGACGGCAGGCGGAGGGTGCGCGCGAGCGCGGGCTGCGCGGCGGAGGAGGTTCGAGCGGTGGACATGCCGGGATCCTTCACAGGAGAGGCTGACGGGGGGAGGTGGTGCTCGGTGCGGGCGGCGCCCAGGTGGCCGGATCGATGCGGCCGCCGTACAGCGGGAGCGGGATCTCCGCGTCGCCGGGGCGGAACTGCGACCACATCCGGTTGACACCGGCGGTGCCGTGCTCCCGGACGCGGGCGACGTGGTCGAGGTCGATGGCGGTGGTCAGGACGGTCTCCTCGTCGCCGGGCGACTCGGCGAGCACGGCGCCCTCCGGGTCGACGACGATCGAGCGGCCGCGGCCGACGGGTCCGGCGGTGTTGACGCTCACGGTGAAGACCTGGTTGGCGATGGAGTTGGCGCGTGCGAGCACCACCTCCTGCTCGCGGTCCGGTGTCGTGGTCTTGACCACGTTGACGATCGCCTCCGCGCCCATCCAGGCCAGGTGCCTGCTGACCTCGGGGAACCAGGCGTCGTAGCAGATGTCCAGCCCGACGGTGCTGCCGTCGAGGTCGAACACGACGAAGCGGTCGCCGGGGACGTACGGCTCGAACGGCCGCCACGGGAAGATCTTCCGGTAGCTCGCAGCGACGCTGCCGTCCGGGGCGATGGCGAGCGCGGTGTTGAACAGCTCGCCGGCGGGGCCGCGCTCGCAGATGCTGCCGGGGACCAGCCAGACCCCGGACTCCCTGGCGATCGCGCCGAGGTCGCGGACGAGGTCGCCGTCGAGCGGGACGGCGGAGGCGTGCAGGGCCGCAGTGCGCTCGGCCTCCGGGAGGTGGTCGGCGCCGAACAGGTGCAGCTCGGGGTGGACGACGAGGCGGGCGCCGGCGACGGCGTGCCGGGCGACGGCGTCCGCGTACGGTGCGAGGTCGGCGCCGATGGGCTGGGGGCCGGTCTGTACGGCGGCGACGGTGAGCGTGCCCGGCATGGTCTGGGGACCTCCATTGGTCGGCGGATGAAGACTGGGAAACAAAATAGGTCATTTTGATCGGATTTGTCCAGCCCTGCGGGCATCCCTAAGCTGGTGGCCATGACCGGCGACACCCCGGAGCCTCGGACGCACGCCGCCGTGCCGGCCCTCACCGGTCCCGCCGTGGCCGGGATCACGCGGCTGTCCGCGGTGGACACGGTACGCGCGCGCATCGCGCTGGCCGTGGAGCTGGGCCTGCTCGCGCCCGGCGAGCAGCTGCCATCGGATGCGGACGTCGCCGCCGCCCTCGACGTGAGCGAGATCACCGCCCGCCGCGCCGTGAAGTCCCTGGCCGAGGAGGGGCTGCTGCGCCGCGTGCGCGGCCGCTCGGGCGGGACCTTCGTCGCGGACGATGCGCCCGCCGCAGCCGGACGGGCAGGCGGGGCCGTGCAGGCCTACCGAGCGGACGCGGAGGCCGTGCACCGGCTCATCGACCAGCGGCTGCTCGCCGAGACCAGCCTCACGCACTTCGCGGCCGTCGCCGCGGGCGCGGAGGCGCGTGCCGGCGCGGTCACCGCCGCCCTCGACGACATCGACGCGGCCGTGGCCGACGCGTCAGCGGCGCAGAACTGGACCGACTACCACGCGGCCGACGAGCGCTTCCACCTCGCGGTCGCGCGCGCCGCCGGCCGGCCGGGGCTGCTCGGCGTGTACGAGGAGACGCTGCGCCGGCTGTACCAGTACTTCATCCCGTATCCCATCGCCTACCTGCACGAGGTCAACGAGGAGCACGCGGCGCTCGCGGCGGCGATCCGCGCCGGCGACGCCCGGACCGCGGTCGCCATCGCCGAGAAGCACGTGGCGGTGCTGCACGAGACGATGTTCGTCGGCCTGCAGCAGGACGCTGGCTCCTAGCCGCGCAGCAGGGCGGCGATGCGCGCGGGCACCGTCTCGTCCTGCAGCGAGGTGGTGTCGCCGAGCGGCCGGCCGTCGAACAGGTCGACCAGCAGGCGGCGCATGATCTTGCCGGAGCGCGTCTTCGGCAGGTCGTCCACCACGACGATGTGGCGCGGCTTGGCGATCGCGCCGATCGCGCTCGTCACCTGGTCGCGCAGCGCCGTCTCCCCCGGTGCTGTCCCCGCCGGGATCACGAACGCGGCGACGGCCTGCCCGGTCGTCGCGTCCGCGACGCCGACGACGGCCGCCTCGGCCACGGCGGGATGCGCCACCAGCGCCGACTCGATCTCGATGGTGGACAGCCGGTGCCCGGAGACGTTGATCACGTCGTCCAGTCGCCCGAGCAGCCAGAGGTAGCCGTCCTCGTCCACGGCCGCGCCGTCCCCGGCCAGGAAGTAGCCGCGGTCGGCGTACGCGCGCCAGTACGAGTCGCGGTAGCGCTCTGGATCGCCCCAGACGGTGCGCGACATCGCGGGCCAGGTCCCGTCGATGACGATCGAGCCGCCGGAGCCGCGCGGGACGTCCTCTCCGCGCTCGTCGACGACGCGCACCGTCACGCCGGGCACCGCCAGGGTCGCCGAGCCCGGCTTCAGCGGCGTGACGCCCGGCAGCGGCGCGACGATGGCGGCCCCGGACTCGGACTGCCACCAGGTGTCGACGACGGGCGCCGTCCCCGCCCCGAGCTGCTCGCGGAACCACACCCAGACTTCCGGGTTGATCGCCTCGCCGACGGTGCCGAGCAGCCGGATGCTGGAGAGGTCCCAACCGGACACCCCGTCCGGGAACCAGGACATGAACGTGCGGATCAGCGTCGGCGCCGTGTAGTAGGTCGTGACGCCATAGCGCTCGATGATCTCGAAGTGCCGGCCGGGATGCGGGGTGTTCGGCGTCCCCTCGTAGATCACCGAGGTCGCGCCGTTCGACAGCGGCCCGTAGAGCACGTAGGTGTGGGCGGTCACCCAGGCGAGGTCGGCTGTGCACCAGTAGACGTCGTCGTCCTTGGCGTCGAAGAGCGCCCAGTGGCTCCACGACGCCTGCGTGAGGTAGCCGCCCGTGGTGTGCACGACGCCCTTCGGGCGACCCGTCGTGCCGGAGGTGTAGATGATGAACAGCGGGGTCTCGGCGTCGAACGCCTCGGCCGCGTGCTCCTCGGCCGCCGTCTCGACGGTCTCGTGCCACCACACGTCCCGGCCGGGCGTCCACGGGATGTCCGGCGTCAGCTCGCCGGTGCGGCGCACCACCAGCACGTGCTCGATGGCGTTGTCGCCGGCCACGGCCGCGTCGGCGTTCGCCTTCACCGGCACCGCGGCGCCGCGGCGGAACTGACCGTCGGAGGTCACCAGCAGCTTCGCGCCGGTGTCCTCCACGCGGAAGCGCAGCGCCTCGGCGGAGAAACCGCCGAAGACGAGCGAGTGGATGGCGCCGATCCGCGCGATCGCGAGCGTGATGACGACCGTCTCCGGGATGACCGGCAGGTAGACGACGACCCGGTCGCCCGCCCCGACGCCGAGCGCGGTGAGCGCGTTCGCGGCCTGAGCGACGCGGCGCTGCAGCTCGCGGTAGCTGATGGTCTGGGTGTCGCCGGGCTCGCCGACGAAGTGCAGCGCGACGCGGTCGCCGTTCCCGGCCTCCACGTGCCGGTCGACGCAGTTGACGGCGGCGTTGAGGCGGCCGCCGGCGAACCACTCGGCGCGCGGGACGCTCAGCTCGCCGTCCTCGCCACGCAGCGCAGGCTCCCAGGTGTGCGCCGTGTGCCAGCGCTCGTCCCAGTGCAGCCGTTCGGCCTGCCGCTCCCAGAACGCCACCGGGTCGTCCGCGGCCTCGGCGAACACGTCCGCGCGCACGTTCGCGCGCGCGGCGAACGCCTCCGGCGGCGGGAAGAGGCGGGACTCGCGGCCGAGGGTGTCGATCGGGGTGCTCACCTCTCGACGGTATCCGCGCCCGTCAGGAGGGGGCCGGTCCCGTCGAAACGAACCGTAACGCGGTGTCAGAACGAGGCCGGTTGGGCGTCACGGCGGGTCAGGGAGCGCGACGTGGATGCCGGTGAGACGTCCGTTCTCGATGAGGAAGCCGCGTCCGGGCGGGTAGTCGGCGCGAGCGGCGTGAGCGAACGAGGTGGTGAAGAGGCTCGGCGCGTCGTTCGCGTCGGGTTGCAGCGCCAGCGCCCAGCGGGCTCCGCGCAGCGGGCCGGCGAGCTCCCAGACCGCACCGAGTGTGGCGTTCTCGCCCTCGACGATGCTCGTGTGTTCGCTGCGACGGAGGAGTTTGAGGAGGGCGGCGAGGGCGCGCTCGTCGCCGGAGCCGTCGAACCCGCCGATGTCCTCGACGACGACGATCCCCCACCTTCCGGCGGCGGGGAAGCCGGCGGCTCCGGGAGAGACCGGCACCTCGTCGCCGGTGCCGGAGGCCCCGCCGATGGGTCCCAGAGCGGACGTCGGGAGAGCCGTCGTCGGCACCGAGGTCGTTCCGCCCAGGGCACGGACGAGCCGGCCGATGGTGGCATGACGGGCGTTTCCGGTGTCGGCGACCTCGCTCCAGATCCTCAGGTCGCGCAACGTCGAGCGGCGAGGTGCGATCAGGACGGCATCGATCGGCCGGCCTCCCGGACGCTCCTGGAGCGCTTCGAGGAGGGAACGGATGGCGGTGGTGCGCCCGGAACCCGCCGGGCCGGTCACGAGCAGGAAACCGTGCTCCGGGGCCGTGACCGGCGCGAGATCGATGGTGTCGACCGCGAACGGCGCAGGAGCGCGGTCGGTCGGTGCGAGTGCCGATCGGGGCAGGACCGCGGGGACCGCGGGGACGTCGGCGGGAGCGGCGGTCCCGCGTGCTCGCTGCGCCGCGGCGAGCGCGACGAGCGCCGCGTCGGTGTCGGCGGGATCGGCGCCGGCGCCGGGGACCGCGATCTGGATCTCCTCGTCGCTGCCGATGCGCACCGCTCTTCCCGGGCCGGCGTCTTTGAGCGCGTCGCCCGCGACGCCGAGGTACTGGTAGTCGCTCTCGGCGGTCTGGCGGAGGGCGAGGCGCTCGGGAACGCTGGCTCCGAGGGCGGCGGAGAGGGCGCTCGTGCGTTCGGCGCTGAGGAGCACGTGGACGCCTGCGTTGCGCCCGCCGCCGGCGATCTCGACGAGGTCGCCGAATGGGTCGGCCCCACCGCCACGGAGTTCGTACGCGTCGCGGAAGGCCGCGAGTCCGTCCACCAGGAGGAGCACGGGCGGCCCTGCGTCCCGCGCTGCCGACCGTTCGGCGATGAGGCTCTTGATCAGGCGGAGGAGCCGGACGACGCGGTCGCGGTCCTCGCCCGGGACGATGTCGCCGGTGTTCGGCAGAACGCCGAGGGTGCCCAGGTGCCCGCCTGCGCCGTCGATGCCGTAGACCCGGGTCTGCGCGTTCGTGGCCACCGTCGCCGCCGTCATGGTGAGGAGAGCGGTGGTCTTGCCTGTGCCCGGTGCGCCGAAGACGGCGACGTTCCCGGCCTCGGAGAGCCGGATGACGTGCGGCGATCGCCGCTGCCTGTCCGGCTCGTCCACCAGACCGACGACGATCCCGGAAGACGGCGCCGCCAAGGCGGCGAGCAGCGGCGACGCGAGCGGGAGCACCGCAGGAAGCTGGTCCACCCACGGCCTCCTGGGCGTCCTCGTTCCCGCTTCGGCGGCGGCCCGCCGGATGTTCGCGGCGACGGCCTCGATGTCTCGCGGACCCGTCAGACGCCCACGACCCCGGTCGGACTCCGGACGCACCGGCCAGGGAGGCTGCTCGCCGAACCCGAGGTCGCTGACGTCGACCGATTCCCGGTGCTCGGAATCGGCCCGCCCGCCGACATACCCTGCCTGCACCTGGGTCAGCCGCCCGGCACCGATCTTGATCGCGGCACGTCCAGGGGCCTCCGGAGGGAAGTGGGCGGCATCCGGCGCGCCGATCACATCGCTGCTGTCCGCTTCGTCGGCCATCCGCAACGCGACCCGCAGATTCGTGTTCGCCCGCAGATTGTCGGTGATCACACCGGCCGGGCGCTGCGTGGCCATGATGAGATGGAGCCCGAGCGACCGGCCGCGCTGGCCGACATCGATCACTCCGTCCACGAACTCCGGGATGTCACCGACCAGCGCAGCGAACTCGTCGATCACGATCACCAGCGACGGCGGAGCGTCCGGGTCGCCGCGTCGCTCCAGCGTGACGATGTCCTTGGCGCCCTTCTCCGCCAGCAGCTCTTCCCGATAGCGGAGCTCGGCGCGGAGGGAGGTCAGCGCGCGGCGCACCAGATGGGCGTTGAGATCCGTGACCAGACCCACGGTGTGCGGCAGGCCGACACAGTCCGCGAAGGCTGCGCCGCCCTTGTAGTCCACCAGCAGAAAGGTGAGCCGATCGGGCGAGATGCCCGCCGCAAGGGAGAGAATCCAGGTCTGCAGGAACTCCGACTTGCCGGATCCCGTCGTGCCACCCACGAGGGCATGCGGTCCGTGGCTGCCCAGATCGATCGACACCGGTCCGTCGCCGCCCTGACCGACGACGGCCGTCAGGCGCACCGGCTCGCGCTCGATTCCGGCCGCCCACTCGGAGACGAGACTGCCGCTGCGCCGCCACGCCGACACGATGGTCTCGCTGGAGCCCACGATGTCGTCGGGGACGAGGCGCGCGAGTGCGACGCTTCTCGGCAGATCGCTCTCGTCGAGGATGCGCGCCCCGGCATCGACGATGGCAGCGAGTCGGCGCGCGAACGTCATCGTCGCGGGCAGGCCGACGGTGTCCGCGGACGAGAGCGCGGTGAGCCGACCGTTCCGGACGAGGTGGACGCGCCCTCCGTCCGGGCGCGCCTCGATCACCGTCCGGCACGCGGCGGGAATCCCGCCGAGTTCCGGCGCGACCCAGATCACGTGCACTCCCGCATCGGCACCGTCCTCCGCCACGCCGACCAGCCGCGTGAGATCGGCGATGGTGTCGGTCAGAACGAGGACGACGACCACCGGGACGTGCGGGCGGGCCTCGGCCGGTGCGAGACGTTCCGCGGCCGCCGCGGCATCCCCTGCGATCCGCGACCGCACCCCGCTCGACCCGGACACGGTCGCGCGCTGCGCGATGAGACCTTCCAGAGCCGTCAACAGGATGCTCGCGCTGCGGTCGTCGGCGGCGAGGTGCGGAACGGCGATCGGGCTGTACGCCGAGTCGACATGCGGCAGCCACTTCACCCAGGACCACTCGTCGTCCGCCTGCTCGGGCAGCGCGAACGCGGTGAAGACGAGATCCGCGGGCGAGTGCAGCGCCAGCAGCTGAATCAGCACGGCGCGCGCGGCGGCGTCGGACCAGAATCGCTCGCCCGCGACTCCGAGGGAGCCGCAGCGCTCCAGCCGCTCCAGCAGGGGAACGCCAGGGACCACGCGGAACCGCTCGTGCAGGCGCGTGAGCTGGTGCCACTGATCGGCCGGGATGTTCCCGCGCGCCGGCAGCTGCACGACCTTCCGGCTCTCGAGCGTCGCGGCGCCGAGGCGCACCTCGAGGAACGCGCGGTGCTCGGGTCGGCGCGACCAGAGCCGCGGATCCCTCGAGGCCGGAAGGTCTGTCAGCGCGTCGGCCGACGGCGTCTCCGCGTCCCGCGCCGCCTGCTCCTCCGTGAGATTCGCCTTCAGCTCGTCCTCGGCGGCGGCGAGCCCGTCCTCGAACTCCTGCAGCCGTGCGCGCGTCGCCTTGCGCTTGGTCAGCCGGTTGTCGAGCCACGAGCCGACCATGATCAGCGGGGAGAGCCCGACGAAGAGCAGGCTCAGCAGCGACTTCGTCGTGACGTACAGGACCGCCCCCATCAGCAACGGCGCCGCCATCGCGATCAGCGGGAATCGCGCAGGCTCCTGCGCGTCGGGCGGCGCGGGCAGCTCCAACGGCTCGGGGACGAAGACGGGATCGACGCGAGGGGACTGCAGATACCGTGCGGCGCTCGGCGCCCGCGGTTCGCGCCCCGGCGGGGGGCCGACGTCGATGCGCACCCGGACCGGGCCGAACGCGACCACCGCTCCCCCGGTCACCCGGATCAGCTGCTGCTGATG
Organism: Leifsonia sp.; assembly: GCF_051955155.1. NCBI lineage: Bacteria > Bacillati > Actinomycetota > Actinomycetes > Micrococcales > Microbacteriaceae > Leifsonia > Leifsonia sp. The sequence goes on along the minus strand of NZ_JBQCGZ010000124.1, from coordinate 19,337 downwards.
CTCGCTCCCGTCCGCTCGGACGATCGCCGTCCCGTTCGCCGACCCCAGGTCCTCCACCAGCAGCGCGTCGCCGACGCGCCGCAGCACGGCGTGGCGGCGCGACACCTCCGGATCGAGCAGCTCGATCCGGTTCCCGCGATCGCGTCCCACCCCCGTCTCCGCACCCACGAGCAGGAATTGCACGCCCTCCTGCGCACCGGTGAGCACCGTGACCGTTCCGACTGCCCGCTTGACGCGCTCTCCCGGGCCGGGGGACGCCTCCGCCACCGGCTCGACCTCCACGCCGGCGATCAGTCCTGACTCTGCGGCCGCATCGCCGGCGTCGAGGATCAACGCCCTGCCGTCCGGGTAGCGCACCCGCAGCGTCAGCGGCGCGAACCGCTCGACGGCCAACGGCAGCAGCCGCGGGTCCCCGGCGCCGCCGCGGACGAGCACCCGCGCGACATCCCCGACCGTGGCGGTCGCATCGAAAGTGAGCGTCGCATCGCGCGCTCGGGCGGCGCCCGCGTACCCGATCACCGACACCCGCACCTTCATCCGGTCCTCCTCTCGGCGCGCTTCCGGACCACGGAAGCAGCAGAAGTATCCACAGTCGAACAATGCGAGTTGTCGATATGTGAGTTTCATATTATGTTCGTCGGACACGAAATCCGGAAGAAGGGTGTCAATCGATGTCGAACATCACAGTCAGCTACGCGGAGATCGAGACCGCCGCCTCCCAGCTCGGGGCGGGGCGGGAGGAGATCACGACCAGGCTGCAGAGCATGCAGACCCAGATCAGCAACCTCGTCACGTCGGGGTTCGTAACGGATCAGGCGTCCGGGAAGTTCAACGAGGCCTACACCACGTACACCTCCAGCGCGAACACCCTGATCACCCAGCTGAACGACATTCAGCAGTTCCTCACGGGCACAGCGAACGCGATGCGCGACCTCGACGCGCAGATCGCTGCGCGGATCAACTGACCTCGCGCACGGTACGGCCGGGCATGAAGGTCGACTATGCCGGTTTGCGGGGCGCCGGGTCCGGCCTGCTGTCAGCGGCGTCCGCCGTGAGCGGGGACCAGGGCGTTCCCTCGGTGCTGCTCTCGGGTGCATCGGCTCCGAACGAGGCGCACGCCGACGGCAGCGCGGACCGCGCGCAAGTGCTGACACGGCTGGTGACGGTGCTGCGCGCCGAGGGTCGTGCGTGCACAGAGGTGGTCGCGCTGTTCGAGGCGCTGGACGCGCAGGCGGCAGCGCGGATGCCGTTCGGGTGAGGGGTGGTGGGTGCGATGGCGGGTGAGCGGGCGTTGTCCGGGAGTGCGGACACGGTGCGTGATGTGGGCGTGGCGTTGTCTTCGCGGACGGTGGGCGCGGATGTGTACGTTCATCTGACTCGGGCGGTGGCGGGGTTGGAGTCCGGCTCGGGTGGTGCGGTGTGTGTTGATCGGTTGGTGACGAGGATTCAGGCGTCGGCGGCGCCGGTGAACGCGGTGCAGCAGGCGGATGCGGCGTGGGGGAAGGCGTTGTCGAAGTTCGGCGGTCAGATCGAGGATCTGAAGCGTCGTGCACGGCAGGCGGGCACGGAACTGGCCAGTGTGGAGGAGGATCTGGCGAAGGCGCAGTCGAAATTGGATGGTTTCGACGGGCTGGATGCGCCGGGTGAGCCGTACGCGCGGCGAGCGCTGGTTCAGGCTGTCGCGGGGGTTCAGGAGCGTCGGGCCGGTGTCCTGCGGCGGTTGAGGGCGCTGGATGAGGAGCGGGAGGGTGCGGATTCCGCGGCGGCGGCGGCCATCGCGTCCTCGCGGGACCGCTATCTGGCGGCTCGGTCGGCGCTGCCGGAGCCGCCGTCGGTGTCGACGGGCGTCACGGTCACGGTTCCGGGCGCGGGCGGGTCGGCGCTGGAGGTGTCGGCGCTGTCGTTGGCAGAGCTGAAGGATCCCGAGAAGATCCGGGCGGTGTGGGATCGGTTGACGGCGGCGCAGCGGCAGGCGCTGATAGCGGACTTCCCGCTGCTGATCGGGAACCTGGAGGGCATCCCGCTCCGGGATCGGAACACCGCCAACGTGATCACGGCCCGTCAGTACCGGGCGGAGGTGGAGAGCCAGATCCTCGCCTTCGGGCTCTATCGGGACACCCCGGGCGCGGGCGGGTTCTTCGACGAGAAGATCGCGGAGCTCCGGAAGGAGATCACGAGCATCGACGCCATCCTCGGCGACCGCAACGACAGGCACCCCGGCATCGCAGGCTTCGGCGAATACGTGGTCTACGACGAGAAGGGTGACCCGGTCACGCGGAAGGGGACGACGCTCGTGGCGTTCAACCCGCTGGGGGACAGCATGGTCACCTTCCAGGGCATGCTGGACGAGGAGACGGGCGATATCCCGGCCTGGATGACGAACGTGGCGATCTCGGTGCCGGGCACCGGCTCCAGACTCGCCACCCTCACCGACGACCTCGGCCGCACCAAGGACCTGTTCGCCGGGTCCGGGCAAACCTCGGGGTACTTCACCTGGCACGGTGCCCCACTGCCGGACACGGGTGGGGAGCACCTGCTGGAGGCGGCGACGCGGGGCTTCGCCGAGGTGGCGGCGCCGCGGCTGACCGTCTTCGCCAACAGTCTGCGCTTGCCGCAGGGCACCGATCTGGTGGTCATCGCCCACAGTTACGGCGCGGCGGTCCTCGGCGGCGCGGAGCGGCTCGGGCTGCGCGCCGACCGGGTGGTCTACGTCGCCCCCGCCGGGTTCGGGCACACCGCCACCGGGCTGGAGGACTTCCCGAACACGAAGGACAAACCGCACTTCGCCATCCAGGCCCGCAACGACTTCATCGGCGCCACCCAGGGCCTGTCCGGGTTCGGCCTCGGCCACGGGACCACCGACGTACTGACCGCACCCGGCGTGGTGCGGCTGGAGACCGGCTACCTGCGCGACGGCGACCCCGGATCGGGCACGATCGAGAGCACCGGCTGGATCGAAGCCCACAGCGCCGTCTTCACCCGCAACAGCACCGCCTTCCTGAACATCGTCGGGGTGGTCACCGGGGCGCCGGTGTCCCTCTACCATCCGGACAGCACGTGGGTCGACAGCTACGGCAATTACATCGACGATCCCGGCACGGGCGTGAAGAAGCCCGTCGAGCGGATCTCCCCGCTCGATCTCTCGGAAGTGCCCGAATGATCCGGCGGCGACTGGTCGTCGGCCTGGCCCTAACGGGCGCGGTCTGCGCGCTCACCGGGTGCGGGCTCATCGCGGAACAGGAGGCAAGACAGGTGGCCACCCAGCAAGCCCAACTCACGACTCTCATCAGCCGCGCCGACGGGTGGGGTGCCGAGATCATCGCCCAGATCCCCGAGCCAGAGATCAAGACACTCACGGACAACATCGGCGGGATGCGAGCGGCCAGCGACTACTACAAGGAATGGCCCAAGTACTACTACTGGGAGCAGCTCGCCGTTCTCCACCCCGACGGCCCGCGCACCCCCACCCAACTCGCCGACGACCTGGAACCCTGGCTGCAGGACCACGGCTGGAAACGGTACAAGGCCCACGAACGCCCGCCCGCCGACGACCGCTTCACGCGCTACTACGTACAAGACGGCTACCTCCTCGGAGTCGAGGCCTACACCGTAGCGCCGCCCCGCGCCCAAACCGTCGGCTTCACGATCCTCACCCCCGAAACCGACCCCCACGAACCGGCACCGCCCACCCCCACCCCCGACCTCTGAGCGGCGGTCTATGCGTGCTGTCGGCGTCGGCGGTGCGGTGGGAGCATGAACGCATGGACCCCGTCGCCGCCCTGACCGAGATCGCCTTCTGGCTGGAGCGCGAGCTCGCCCCCTCCTTCAAGGTGCAGGCCTTCCGCAAGGCCGCAGCCATCATCGCCCCGCTCGGCGCGGACGAGGTCGCCGCCCGCGCCGCGGACGGCCGGCTGAAGCGCACCAAGGGGATCGGCGACCGCACGTTCCAGGTCATCTCGCAGGCGGTCGACGGCCGCGTCCCCGACTACCTCGCCGACCTGCGCCAACGCAACGCCGAGCCGCTGGACGCGGGAGGCGCCGAGCTGCGCGCACAGTTGCGCGGCGACCTGCACAGCCACACCGAGTGGTCGGACGGCACCACGCCGATCGAGGCGATGGCCGCGGCGGCGGCGACGCTGGGTCGGGAGTACCAGGCGATCACCGACCACTCCCCCAACCTGACCGTCGCGAGCGGCCTCTCCGCCGACCGGCTCGCGGAGCAGCTGGACGTGATCGCCGGGCTCGACACCGGGCCGGTGACCCTGCTCACCGGCATCGAGGTCGACATCCTCGAGGACGGAACGCTCGACCAGACGCCCGAGCTGCTCGACCGGCTGGACGTTGTGGTCGCGAGCATCCACTCCAAGCTGCGCTCGGACAGCCGCACGATGACGGCGCGGATGCTCGGCGGCATCCGCGACCCGCACACGAACGTGCTCGGGCACTGCACGGGCCGCCTGGTCACCGGCTCGCGCGGCACCCGGCCGCCGAGCGAATTCGACGCGCGGGCGGTGTTCGCGGCGTGCGCTGAGAACGACGTCGCGGTCGAGATCAACTCGCGGCCGGAGCGCCAGGATCCGCCGGACGACCTCATCCGGGTGGCGCTCGACGCCGGCTGCCTGTTCTCGATCGACACGGACGCGCACGCCCCCGGCCAGCTGGACTTCCTCGCCTACGGCGCCGCGCGGGCCGCCGCGAACGGGGTGCCGGCCGAGCGGATCGTGACCACCTGGCCGCTGCCGCGGCTGCGGGAGTGGCTCGCGAGAAGCTGACATCCGTCGACTGCCGGAAACGGAGGTCGAAACGCCGATTCGGCACTCATTCCGGCGTCAAATGTTCGAATCTGCTATGTAATCCGTTGCGATCGATTCGGATTTCGCACTTCGAGGGGCTTAGTATGACTCGTCCCGACTAGAGCGAAGGAGCTCGCGTGTCCTCCACCCCCGCACCAACGTCACTGCGACGGTCCCTCGGCCTGTGGGCGATCGTGGGCCTCGGCCTCGGCTACATGACGCCGATGACCGTGTTCGACACGTTCGGCATCGTCACGGGCGAGACGAACGGCGTCGTCCCCTCCGCCTACCTGGTCGCCCTGGTCGCGATGGTGTTCACCGCGGTGAGCTACGGCCGGATGACCAGGGTGTTCCCGTCCGCCGGCTCGGCGTACACGTACGCGTCGGAGACCATCCACCCGAACGTCGGCTTCCTCGTCGGCTGGTCGTCGCTGCTCGACTACCTGCTGCTGCCGCTCGTGAACGCGCTGATCGTCCGGCTCTACCTGGAGTCGTTCTTCCCGCAGGTGCCCGGCTGGATCTGGGTGGTGGGCTACGTGGTCGTGATCACGGCGATGAACCTGTTCAGCATGTCGTCGACCTCGCGCGTGAACGGCATCCTGGTCGCGTTCCAGATCGTGCTGATCGCCGTGTTCGTCGTGCTCACCTGGACGGCGCTGAACGCCGGGGCGGGCAACGGGACGGCGTTCAGTCTGGAGCCGCTCTACCACTCCGGCGTGCACCTCGGCGCGGTGATCGGCGGGGCGACCGTGGTCTGCTTCTCGTTCATCGGCTTCGACGCGATCACGATGTACACGGAGGAGGCGAAGGATGCCCGCACGGTCCCCCGCGCCATCGTGCTCGCGCTGATGATCGGCGGGGCGATCTTCTTCGTCGCCGCGTGGTTCGCGCAGTCGCGGTTCCCGACGATGGCGGGCTTCAGCTTCACCGACGACACGCTGCCCGAGATCGCGCTGAAGACGGGCGGGCTGCTGTTCCAGATCCTCTTCATCTCCGCCGCCGTCGCCGCGGCCGTCGCGTCCAGCCTCGCCTCGCACGCGAGCGTCTCGCGCATGATCTACGTGATGGCGCGCAACGGCAACGGCCGCGTCTCGCGGTTCCTCTCGTTCGTGCACCCGCGGTTCCGCACGCCGGCGACCGCCGTCCTGCTGGTCGGAGCGGTCTCGCTGCTCGCGGCCGCGTTCACACTGGAGTTCGTGTCGTCGATGATCAACTTCGGCGCGCTGATCGCGTTCACGGTGGTCAACGCGACGGTCATCATCCACTTCGCGCTGCGCCGTCGCGAGGTCCGCGGCGGGAAGCAGATCCTCCGGAACATCGTGCTCCCGGCGATCGGGATGCTGCTGACCGGCGTGCTTTGGGCGAACCTGCACCTGGACGCGCTCACCTACGGTCTGGTCTGGCTGACCATCGGCATCATCACGCTGCTGGTGCTGACCCGCGCCTTCCGCCGCCCGCTGCGCGCCCGCCTCGACGAGGACGGCGACGCCGCGATCATCACGCGCGAGGGCGCTCCCTCCGAGGCGCGCTAGCCCGCGCGATCCTTCCCGAGGGGTGCGGTCAGTTGCCCCAGGCGGAGGCGGGGGCCTGGACGACCTCGACGGGGCGGGTGCTCCAGTGGGCACCGTTCGCGTAGTGGCTGGATGCCCACGGCGAGGCCCAGATCGCGGCGGCGGTCGCGTTCGCATCGGTGCCGGCCTGCAGGCCCGCCACGATGCCCGGGTAGCCGCGCTGCAGGTTCTCGGCGCAGTACTTGGCGGCGGTCACCAGGTCCGGGTAGCTGCCGAGCCCGGCGCCGCCTCCGGAGCCGTAGCCGTTGTTGAGAGGATTGTTACGGTTCCACCAGTCCGGAGGGCCGTTCTCCTGGCGCATCCAGCGCATCATCACGGCGATGTTCTCCTCGGTCTGCGGCCAGCCGCCGAAGATCAGGACGAGCTTCGCCCAGGACTCGTTCGTGCCCACCCTGGCCAGGCTCGTGATGCTGTCGGTCGCGCCAAGCGTCTCCCGGTTCACGACCGGAGCGGCCAGCGTCGCGTCCGTGAACAGGTGCTGGTCGGCGGGCGCCTCCCCCGGCGCGAGCGTGGTGTCCGGCGCGGTCACCAGGGTCGCGGCGAGCGCCGAGTCGGTCGGCACGATCGAGAAGCCGCAGACCAGCCCGATCACGGCGAGCGCGACGCCCATCCGCTGGTGGAGCGGCATCCTCAGCACCGGGGCGGGTGCGCTCGCGCGACGGCCCGCCGAGCGGCGGCCGTGGACGCGGGGGGTAGGGGATGCCGACTGCATACCCGACAGAGGGTACCAAAGCCGTGCTCAAATGGAACCGGGAGGGACGCCATGACCGAAGCCACGCCCGCAGCGAGCCGACCCCGCCGCTTCCGCGACGGCCCGCACCTGCCGGCCCTCGTCGTCACCCTGATCGTATCGGTGATCGCGGCCCTGTTCGCCGGGGCGTACGCCTGGGCGATGGGCGACCCGCAGCCGCACGACGTGCCGATCGGCCTCGTCTCCGACTCCCGGCCGGCGGCGGGGTTCGCGGCCGACCTGGAGTCCAGGACGGGGACGACGTTCGTCGTGCACCGGTACCAGACGGAGTCGGACGCGGAGGCGGCCATCCGGGACCAGGAGGTCTACGGCGCTCTGGTGGAGCAGCCGGACGGCACCGCGCGGCTCTACGTCTCGAGCGCATCCGGTGCGTCGGTGGCGCGCCTGCTGGAGTCCGACGCCCCGCGGCTCGCGGAGTCGATCGGGCGGCCGGTGACCGTGATCGACGCGCACCCGCTCGCGCCCAAGGACCCGAACGGGCTGGTGCTGTTCTACATGTCGCTCGCCGCGGTGATCATCGGGTTCGTCGGCGCCATCCAGACCCGGGTGAACGCGGCCAAGCTGACGCTCGCCGGCGAGCTGTTCTGGGATGTCGCGCGCTCGGTCCTCGGCGGCTTCGTCATCGCGTTCACCGTCGGGCCGCTGCTGGACATCCTGCCGCTGCCGTTCCTGCCGGTGTGGGGCGTCCTGTCCCTGACGATGCTGATCGCCGGGGCCACCTACAGCTTCTGGCGGGTGCTGATCGGGGCGCGCTGGGCGATGCTGCCGACCTGGATCGTGTTCGTGCTGATCAGCAACCCGTCCTCCGGCGGCGCCGTCGCCCCCGAGCTGCTGCCGCCGTTCTACCAGTTCATGGGCCGCTGGCTGCCCACCGGGGCGACCGTGCGTGCGGTGCGCGACCTGACGTACTTCCCCGATGACCTGCACGCCGAGCCGTACATCGTGCTCGCGGTCTGGCTGGTCGCCTCTCTCGGGCTGTTCGTCGCGGTCCGGCTGTTCCGGTACGGGCCGGGCGCGCCGGGCGAGATCCTGCACACCTGGCGGAGCATCGCGCGCAAGGACGGTCAGGACGCCGCCGTCGCCTCCGGGGCCACCGCCTCCTGACCGCGGGAGCGCCGTGCGCTCATCAGCACGACGCACACCACGATCCCCGCGAACAGGACCAGGCTGACCGGGCCGGTGCCGAGGTCCAGGCCGCCGCGCGCGTGCGAGACCGCGAGCCAGTCCGAAATCGAGGCGCCGAACGGCCGGGTGAGGACGTACGAGGTCCAGAACGCCGCGGTGGCGCCGAGGCCCCACCACCGGTACGCGATGCCCGGCACCGCGAAGAGGATGCCGAACAGGATCCCGGAGGCCAGGTAGCCGAGGCCGAACGTCGTCGCGGTGAGGTCGCCGACCGCGGTGCCGAGCGCGAAAGTCGCGAGCACGGCGCACCAGTAGAAGAACTCGCGCGGACGCGTGTCGATGCGGTGCACGGACAGCGTGCGCTGCGTCGCGTACCAGAGCGAGAACACGGCGGCGAGGACGACCGCGAACGCGACGGTCGACACCAGGTAGGGGACACCGAGCTCGACGTGCAGCACGTCGGCGACCATCGTGCCGAACACGGCGACCATCAGCACGGCCAGCCAGTAGACCCACGGGATGTACCTGCGCACCGCGAACTGCAGGATGAGCGCCGCCGCGAACACCACGAACGCGCCGATCACGGCGAGCACCGGGTCGACGTTCCGCACCAGCCAGTCGGAGGTGGTCTCCCCCATCGCGGTGGTGAGCAGCTTGGCGACCCAGAACAGCGCCGTGACGGCGGGGACCTTGTTGCGCAGCATCCGCCCAGGATGCTCCGCCCGCTCCCAGAAACCTCTGAGACGCCGCACGCCGCGGGATCCTTAGCGGCGTCTTGGAGCGGCCGGTTCAGAGTGGACGGTCGAGGGAAGGAGACCCGCGTGACCACCGCCATCGCCACCGGCAGACGCGCCGCCGTGCCCGCACGCGCCGTCGTCGTGCCGCTCTGCGTCATCCTGGCCGTCGTGCTCGCCGGGCTGATGATCCGTGCGACGCCCGCCGTCACCGCGGGCGACATCGCCCTGATCCGGGCCATCGAGGGCGCCCGCGCCCCGTTCCTCGACGCCGTCGCCCTGACCGACGGCGTGCTGTTCTCCCCGGTCGCCGCCCTGACGATCGTGGGCGCGATCGGCGCCGGGCTGTGGCTGCGCCGCGGCATCGGCGCCGCCGTCTCCTTCGCGGCGCTCGCGCTCCTCCCCTGGCTCGGCTCGAGCGTCGTGAAGGACATCGTTCGGCGGCCGCGGCCGCTCCCGGCCGAGCTGCCCCACCACGTTCTCACCGACACCGGGTACAGCTTCCCGAGCGGGCACACCAGCCTCGCGGTCGCGCTCGGGCTCGCGCTGCTGCTCACCTTCGGCGCCGGCCGGCTGCGCACGCCGCTGCTCGTCCTCGCCGTCGCCGCCCCGCTCGTCACCGCGTTCTCGCGCGTGTACCTCGGCGTCCACCATCCCACCGACGTGCTGGCGAGCCTCGTCTACGCGACCGCCGCCGTGCTGCTGGTGGACGCGCTGCTCCGGCTGGTGCGGAACTGGTGGTCGGCGCGGGCGGTCGCGGTAGGTTGAGCAGCATGGCGGCGGATCGACTGCGGGTGCTCCTGGTCGAGGACGACCCGCGCCTCGGTCCGCTGATCGAGCAGGTGCTCGCCGAGGTCTACGAGGTCACCCGCGTCGCCGACGGCGACAGCGGCCTCGCCGCCGGCCTGGACGGCGGCTTCGACGCGCTGGTCGTCGACCGGCGGCTGCCCGGGATGGACGGCGCGACCCTGGTGTCGACGCTGCGCGAGAAGCGGGTGGTCACGCCCATCCTGATGCTCACCGCCCTCGGCTCGCTGCGCGACCGGGTGGAGGGCCTGGACGCCGGGGCGGACGACTACCTGGTCAAGCCGTTCGAGTTCGACGAGCTGCTCGCCCGGCTGCGCGCGATGACCCGCACGTTCACCGGGGAGGGCAAGGAGCTGCCGGTCGGCGAGTGGCGCTTCTACCCGGAGAGCCGGTGCATCTACTCGCCGTACGAGGGACGCATCCAGCTGACCGTCCGCGAGGCCGCGCTGCTGCGGCTGCTGGCGGAGAGCCCGCTGCGCACGTTCTCGCGCCGGCAGATCCTGGACGCGGTGTTCGAGGCCGACGAGCAGCCGGGCACCGTCGACACCTACGTGCACTACCTGCGCCGCAAGACCGACCCGGACCTGGTGACCACGGTCCGCGGCGAGGGCTACCGGCTGGGGCAGCCGTGACCAGGCGGCCGCGCGTGGACGACGCCGACTCGCGGGAGGTGCGGCGCGCGTCCCGGACCGTCGGAATGCAGGTGACCATCGCGTCCGGCGCGCTGGTGGTGGTCGCGCTGGCCGTCGCCGTGCTCTACGTGCTCGATCAGCTGCGGCCCGCCGAGCTCAGCGAGCCGCCGAAGCCGGGCGAGCACAAGATCTACGTGGACGTCACCGCCGCGCTGATCGCGCTGGCGGTGGTCGGGGTGCTCGCCGTCGCAGTGGCCGGGGTGCTCAGCGTCGTGATCACGCGCAGGGCGGTGCGGCCGCTCGGGCGGGCGCTGCGCCTCCAGCGCGACTTCGTCGCCGACGCCGGGCACGAGCTGAGGACGCCGCTCGCGGTGCTGGACGCGCGCCTGCAGGTGCTGCAGCGCGGGCTGCCGCCGGACGACCCGTCCGCGCCGACCGTCGCCGAACTGCGCGCCGACACCCGCACGCTGATCGAGGTGGTCGACGACCTGCTGCTCGCGGCGGACCCGGAGCGCGAGCCGGACCCGGGGCCGACGCCGCTCGCCGCGCCGGTCGCCCGTGCGGTCGAGGCGATGCGGCTGCTGGCCGGGGACGCCGGGGTCACCGTCTCGCTCGACGCGGACGACGTGACGGCCACGGTCCCGGCCGCCGGCATCCAGCGCTGCGCGACGGCGCTGCTCGACAACGCGATCGCGCACGCGCCGGACGGGTCGACCGTCGCGGTCACGGTGCGGCGAGAAGGCAGGGACGCCGTGCTGCGGGTGGCCGATCGGGGCGCCGGCATCCAGGGCATCGACCCGGCGCGCATCTTCGACCGGTTCGCGCGGGCGTCCGAGCCGCCGGGCGCCCGCACCAGGGCGAGCTTCGGGATCGGCCTCTCGCTCGTCCGCGAGGTCGCCGTGCGGCACGGCGGGGACGTCCGGGTCGCCGCCACCGGCCCCACCGGCACCGTCCTGGAGATGCGCCTCCCCGCCGCTTGATGACGACTGTCCCCGTCCGGTACGTTCCCGGCCCGCTCGAGCAGGGCCGGTCGTACCGGACGGGGACAGGTGCGTTCAGACGAGGTCGTTGAGGCGGGCGAGGAGCTCGCCGAGGCGCTCGACGTCGGGGGCGCCCCACTGGCGCAGGTTGCGGTAGAGCTGGGCCTGGTCGGCGGCCCTCGCCTCGTTGACCTTCTCGATGGCCGCGGGCGTCGCGACCAGGAAGCTGGCGCGGCGGTCTGAGGGATCGGTCTGCCGCTCGACGAAGCCGAGCTCCTCCAGGATGCGCACCTGGCGGCTGACGACGCTCTTGTCCGTCGAGAGCATCCCGGCCAGCGCGCCGGCATGGACCGGCCCGGTGCGCACCAGCGTGCTGAGCAGCTTGAAGCCGACCGGCTGCAGGTCGGGATGCACGCGCGCGGCGCGGTCGCGCATCCCGGCGCTCACCCGGTTGAAGAGGATCGTGAACTGCTCCTCGACGCCGGCGATCGCCTCGTCGGTCCTCGGGTCGACGGGACGGGTGGCGAGGTCGCCCTGCACCGCCCGTCCCGTCTCACTCATGGGCGCGATCATAGCCGGTCCGCTCAGCGGCCTTCCTGGGAGCGCCGGCGCTCTGCGCCGTCCTCCGGCCGGACCGCGGGAAGGGAGCCGGTGGAGGCGCCGATCAGAGCCTCCGCGACCTCCACCACGGTCTCCTCCGCCTGCTCGGCCTGCACCGCGGGGGTCTCGTCCCGCATCCGCTCGATGGCCGTCTTGTTGCCGAGCGTGATGTTCGGCAGGAACAGGATCGCGATGATCGTGATGATCGCCAGCGGAACCGCCACCAGGAAGATGTCGGCGACCGCCTGCCCGTACACGGACTCGATGATCACGCGAACGCCCTCGGGCAGCTTGCTCGGCTGCGGGATGGAACCGCTCTGCAGCGACTTCGCGACCTCCGCGCCCTGGGCGCCGAGCTTCACGATGGCCGCCTGCAGGTCCGCCTGCTTGTCGGCGAGCATGTCGGCCACCTTGGTGCCGAGGAGACTGCCCATCACCGAGACGCCCACCGTGCCGCCGAGGCTGCGGAAGAAGGCGACGTTCGAGCTGGCTGCTCCGAGCTGCTCGGGGCGCACCGTGTTCTGCACGATGAGCACGAGGTTCTGCATGACCATGCCGACGCCGGCGCCGAGCACGAACATGTAGACGGAGACCACGACGTAGTTGGTGTCGTACTCGATGGTGCTCATCAGGTAGAGGCCGACCGTCAGCAGGATCGACCCGACGACCATGTAGGCCTTCCACTTGCCGAACCGGCTGATCAGGTTACCGACGATCATGGACGACAGCAGCAGGCCGAAGATCATCGGGAGCGTCAGCAGACCGGACTCGGTCGGCGTCGCGCCGCGGGCGAGCTGCATGTACTGGCCGAGGAACACCGAGGTGCCGAACATCGCGACACCGACGGAGATCGACGCGATCACCGCGAGGGTGAAGGTGCGGTTCTTGAACAGGCCGAGCGGGATGATCGGCTCCTTCACGACCAGCTCGGTGATGACACCGGCCACGAGCAGGGCGACCGAGCCGCCGACCATCCAGATGGTCTGCGCGCTCCACCAGTCGAAGTCCTTGCCGGCGAGCGAGACCCAGATGAGCAGCAGCGAGACGCCGGCGGCGATGAAGATCGCGCCGAGGTAGTCGATGCGCACCTTCTTCCTGCGCTTCGGCAGCTTCAGGGTGATCTGGAGCAGGATGATCGCCAGGATGGCGATCGGGACGCCGACGTAGAAGTTCCAGCGCCAGCCGACGGAGTCGGTGAGCAGACCGCCGATCAGGGGGCCGCCGACGGTGCCGACGGCCATGACGCCGCCGAAGAGACCCATGTAGCGGCCGCGCTCACGCGGACTGATGATGTCGGCCATGATGATCTGGCTGAGCGCGGTCAGACCGCCGGCGCCGAGGCCCTGGACGACGCGGAAGCCGATGAGCATGTTGGTGTCCTGCGAGAAGCCCGCGAGTGCGGAGCCGAGCACGAACAGCACGAGCGCCAGCTGGATGAGCAGCTTGCGGTTGAGCAGGTCGGCGAGCTTGCCCCAGATGGGCGTGGACACGGTGGTGGCGAGCAGCGTGCTCGTGACGATCCAGGTGTAGGCGGTCTGGTCGCCGCCGAGGTCGTGGACGATGACCGGCATCGAGGTCGCGACGACCGTGCCCGCGAGGATCGAGACGAACATCCCGAGCAGCAGGCCGGAGAGCGACTCGAGCACCTGGCGACGCGACATCGCGGGCGCTGCGTTCGCCTCCTCGGCCGCATGAGTTTCTGACATGTGTTTCCTTCGCACGTTTTGGTTGACGATGAGCAACCATATATAGTTAGGTGACCAAAATCAACTAACAATCTGCATTCACGCAAAATTTCCGACTATGCAAAATCTTCCGAACACCCCCGCAGCGCCGCTGGGGCTCCGCGAGCGCAAGAAGGCGCAGACCCGTTCCGACCTCGAGCACGCGGCCGTCGAGCTCGCCCTCGACAACGAGCTCGACGACGTGACCATCGACGACATCTGCGCGCGCGTCCCGGTGTCGCACCGCACCTTCTTCAACTACTTCGACAGCAAAGAGGACGCGCTGTTCGGCTTCCGGCGCGCGTGGGCCGACCGCGAACTGGTCGCCGCGCACCTCGCCGAGAAGCACCGCGGCGACATCGTCGCCACGCTCATCGACGCGCTGTTCCTCGGGCTGCCCGCCGACCAGGCGGACCCGGACCTGCACGAGGCGCGGATGCTGATCGCCTCCCGCAACCCCGGCCTGATCCGCCGGCGGATGCGGCGGCTCGACGACATGCGCACCGGGCTCGTCTCGGCGGTCGCGGAGCTGCTGGCCGCGGAGGCGGGCGCGGGAGCCGGGGCGTCCGACGCCGACGCCGACGCCGTCTCGTTCGAGGCGAAGGCCGAGCTGCTCGCGGTCACCTGCATCGGCGCCGTCCGCATCGCCGTGCGCGAGTGGGCGGAGTCGGGCGCCGTCGGCGGCACCGCCGATGTCGCCGCCCGCGCGGCGGTCGTCGCGCGCTCCCTGAGCGGCTACCTGGCGCCGGTGCCCGCCGTGTAGGGTTCCCCGAGGGGGAACGATGACTGTTCGATTGACCGCACGCGCTTCGGGCGCCGCGGCGCTGGTGCTTGCGCTGACGCTCGCGCTGACCGGGTGCGCACTGTTCGGCGGGGGCGACGCGCACGGCGCGAAGCCGACCCGCACCGCGACGCCGAAGCCGACCGCCACCACGGCGCCGGCGGCCGACGGGCGCAGCACCGGGACGGCGACACCGTCCGCGAGCCCGACCCCGCCGCCACCGCCGCCGACACTGACGCCGGTGCCGCAGGGGACGGTGGTTGCGGAGGGCGACGTCGCGTCGCCCAAGGGCAGCATCCACTACCACTACCGGGTAGTTGCGAACGGCGACAACACCTACACCGCGGAGTACACGCGGTTCACCTCGACGGTGCCGGTGCCCGTCTCGGCGACCTTCCTCCAGATCCCGCCGGAGGTCGGGGACGGCCTGACCTATCACGGCGTCGGCGACCACCGGCTCGGCGGCCCCACCACGAGCGCCGCGTCCTCGTCGGGGACGCTCGGCAGCGAGAGCCAGCCGTCGTACCTCGCGGCGCTGGTGACGTACTCCTCCGCGCCCTCGGCGACGGGCGTCCCGGTCGAGCTCGGTCCGGACAAGGTGCTTGCGGTGAACACCGTCCGCTGGTCGGTGCCGGTGCGGCAGTCCAACGTCCACCCGGTCGACCACGGCGCGATCGCGAACGCGGGCGGCACCGTCACGGCGACGACCGCCGCCGGCGCGCCGAAGCGCTACAAGGTCGCCGCGGGCGACACCACGGACGCCGTCGCGCAGCGGTTCGGCATCACGGTGCAGGACCTGGTCTGGCTGAACGCCGGGAACGGCACCCTCGGCAGCGGCCAGACCCTCTACGCCACGACCACCCTCAACCTGGACCCCGACGCCCTCTGAGGCCGCCCGCCGGGACGCGCGGGGGTCAGGGCGTCAGCGGGTGAGCTCGGCGAGGAGGATGCGGTCGGCGCCCGAGGTCCACCAGGCGTGCCGCGCGAGGAAGAGGCCGGCGGGCGCGACGGCGGCGGCGAGCAGTTCGGGCGTCTCGAAGAGCTCGTGATGCGTCGGGTACGACGGCGGCTGGGGCGCGCCGTGCCGGCCGCCGTGCTCGGCCGGGTCCATCCGGCCGAAGGTCGCGGTCACGGCCCTGCCCTCGGGGCGCAGCACGCGCGCCCACTCGGCGATCGCGGCGGCGGGGTCGGGGAACAGGTGCAGGCCCGTGACGCAGATCACCACGTCGACGCTCGCGTCCGGCAGCGGGAGCGACGTCGCGTCCGCCTCCACGAAGGTCGCCTCGGGGAGGCGCTCCCTGGCGACGGCGAGCATCCCCGGCGAGAGGTCGACGCCGGTCAGCCGCGCCCCGGCCCGAGCGTCGCGCAGCGAGCGCAGCACGAGCCCGGTCCCCGTCGCGACGTCGAGGACGTCGGAGCCCGGGCGGACCTCGGCGAACGCGGCGACCTCGGCCGCGAGCGCCCTGTGCATGCTGCTGTCGTCGTACTCGGCCGCCCGGTCGTCGAAACGCGCCCGGACGGCGCGCAGGTGCTCGTCGCTCATGCTGGCAGCGTAGTGCGGCGGCGCGGGATCAGCGGATGAACGAGGCGTCCGGGCCGGACTCCCCCGTGTTCTCGCGGGGCTGGTCCCGCAGCTCGCTGAGCTCGGCGACCGCGCTCTCGATGGCGTCCAGCGCGAGCCGCACCGGCTCCGCCCAGCCGCCGGGCGTCTGCGCGGCGGTCGTCAGCGCCGCCCGCGCCTGCCGGATCGCCGTCTCGGCCGTCTCCAGGTTGTCCATCTGCGCGCATCCCTCCCGGCGGCCCGCTGCGGCCGCCACCCCGCCATCGTCCCACCGCCGACCGCGGCGCGGGAGCACCCGCGACTGTCCCCGTTCGGTACGTTCCCGCCCTGCTCGCGCAGGGACGGGCATGCCGGGCGGGGACACTCGCGTTCAGCCGCGGAGGGCGGCCACCGCGGTTGTCGTCGCGGCGGCGAGCAGAGCGTTGTCGGGCGTCGCGTCGGGGCGGTCCTTCCTCGACATCGTGACGACGACGATCGGCGCGCGGCCGGACGGGTAGATCACCGCGATGTCGTCGCGCACGCCGTACTCGCCGGTCCCGGTCTTGTCGGCCACCGGCCAGGCCGGGTCCACCCCCGCACGGATCGTGGTGTCCCCCGTGGTGCAGTCCAGCATGGTGTTGCGCAGCAGCGTCCGGTCGCTCACGCCGAGGGCGGAGCCGAGCAGCACCCTGCGCAGATCGGCGGCGAACTGGGCGGGTGTCGTCGTGTCCCGCACGTCGCCCGGTGTCGCCTCGTTGAGCTCCGGCTCCACCCTGTCCACGCTGGTAGTGCGGTCGCCGATCCCGCGCAGCCAGCGCTCGACGGCATCCGGGCCACCCAGGCGGGCGACCAGGAGGTTCGCCGCGGTGTTGTCGCTGAAGCGGAGCATCGCGTCGATCAGCTCGCGCACCGTCATGCCGGTGTCGACGAAGCGGCTCGTGATCGGCGCGTACTCCAGCAGGTCGGCCGACGAGTAGTGGACGACGGTGTCGAGGTCGGCGTCGGTCGCCGCCTGGAGCGTGGCGGCGGCGATGAAGGTCTTGTTGGTGGAGGCGAACGGGAACCGCTCGCCCCCGCGATACGAGACGACGCGGCGGGTGCCGGTGTCGATGGCGGTGACGCCGAGTGTCGCCGCGTGGCTGCGCTCCAGTCCGGCGAAGGCGCGTTGCAGGGCGGCGCCCCCGCCGGCCGGGGACGGATCGGGCGCGGAGGCGGCGCGGGCGACGGCTGCGACGGCGGCCGGCTGCGCGGTCGCGGCCGGGGAGGCGGCGCAGCCGGCGATCGCGACGGTTGCGGCGACCGCCGCGCCGCCGATGAGGGAGAGGAGTCTCTTTCGCGTGTCCATGACGGCAGCCTCGCCCGGCCGGGCGATCCTGTCGAAGACCGGAATGCGCCGAATCATGCCGATCGAGCATCGTTCTAGAGTGAGGGATGTGGATCTGATCGCCGCCTGCCGTGTGCTCGTCGAGGTGGGCGAGCGCGGCAGCGTGACCGGCGCGGCCGCCGCTCTGCACGTGGCGCAATCGGTCGCGAGCCGCCGCATCCTGGCGCTGGAGCAGCATCTCGGCGGCCCGCTGCTGGAGCGCACCGCCCGCAGCGCGAGCCTCACGCCGTTCGCGCGCGACCTGCTGCCGTCCGCGCGGCGCCTGGTCCGGCTGGCCGACGAGCTGGAGCTGGATGCCGAGCGCGCGCGGCTCCGGCCGGTGACGATCGCGGTCCCATCCGGCTGCGCGACGCGCGAGCTCGCCGTGGTGGACGCGGCGGGTCGCGCGGCGGGACTCCGCATCGAGTTCGTGCCCGCCGCACCGGGCCGGCGTGCGGAACTGGCCGCGGCGAACGGGGTGCGGCTGGCCGTCGCGAGCGTCCCCGCCGCCGACGGGACCTGGGCGGCCGAGCTCGGCGCGGCCGGGCGTCGCGCGGCGGGCCCCGCCCTGCGCATCGAGGCGCTGCGCGCGAGCCGCACCGGCCGCGTCCGGGACGGCGACGCCGGTGCCCGGCTGCGCATCGGCCCGGAGGACGACGTCCCGCACGTGCGAGACGTGCTGCAGCGGGCGGGCTTCGCGTCCGGTCTGCTGCCCGGGCAGCTGCCGGTCGACGATGCGACGACCGCCGCCGTCGCGGCCGTGCTGAGCGACGGCGACCTGCTGCTCTGCACCGAGGCGGAGGCCGCGGAGCTCGGGCTGCACTGGCGACCCTTCGCCGGGCTGGCGCTCGCCCGCGGCTACGTGCTGACCGGCCAGAGCGACCACGACGTCGCGGCGGTGCGGTCCGCCGTCGGCGACGAGCTGGCCGCCGCACTCGGGGCCCCGCCCGGGGGCACGCGATGAGCGACGCGCGCTTCCTCGACGGCGTGCGCGCCGACCTGGCCGGCGCCGGCCTGCGGGCGTCGATCCTGGTGCGCGACCTGGACACCGGGCGCGAGCTGGGGCTGGACCCGGACACTCCGACGCCCGCCGCGTCGCTCGCCAAGATCCCGATCGCGCTGGCCGTGCTCACCCGGATCGCCGACGGCCGGCTGGACGGCGCGGAGCCGATCGCGGTGCCGGCGGGGGATCCGGCCGAGGCGCTGCCGGGAACGACGCGCTTCCGGCACCCGTCGACGATCGCGGTGGACGACCTGGTCTCGCTGGCCATCTCCATCAGCGACAACGGGGCCGCGGACGCGCTGCTGCGCATCGTGCCGCCCGCGGAGGTGATGGCCGACCTCGAGGCCATCGGGGTGCACGGCATCGCCGTGCGGCATCCCTTCGCCGACCTCTCCGACACCCCGTTGGAGCGGCTGGCGCCGGAGGACGCACACCTCGCGCACACGCTCGCGATCCGCGGCAGCACCCCGGCGAGCGGTCACCCGGTCCGGCAGCTGGACGTCGCGCGGACGAACGCCGGCACCGCCCGCGCCTTCGCCGACCTGCTGGCCGCCGTCTGGCACGACCGCGGCATCCCTCCGGTCGCCGCTGCCCGGCTGCGGGAGGACCTGCGCGCCAGCCTCATCCGGCACCGGCTGGCACCGGACCTGGGAGCGGACGACGCGGTGTGGGCGTCCAAGACCGGGACGCTGCTGAACCTGCGACACGAGGCGGGCGTGGTCGAGCACGCGGACGGCACCCGGCTCGCCGTGGTGGTGATGAGCACGTCGTCCGTGCCGGCGTCGACGCAGCCGGCGGCGGAGGCGGCCCTCGGCGCCGCCGCCCGCGCCCTCCCCCACCGCCTCCGCGCCGCCTGACCGCGCGGCCGCGACTGTCCCCGTCCGGTACGTTCGCCCCTGCTCGAGCACCCACAGAACGTACCGGACGGGGACG